>CAVBFK010000118.1:0-2943 GCA_963594395.1 Lachnospiraceae bacterium | reverse complement strand
CTTGAATCAGCCGCTCAATAATGGCGGCGCGGGTAGCAGGTGTGCCAATGCCGCTGCCCTTCATCTGACGGGAAATTTCTTCATCGGTAACTTCCCGTCCGGCATTTTCCATGGCGGCCAGGAGGGAAGCATCGTTGTGCTGTGCCGGCGGCTTGGTAGCGTCTTCCTTGATGGAGGAAGCCACGACCGTGCGCGTGTTGCCCTTCTGCAGAGGGGGCAGAATGCTCTCACCCTCGTCATCGGCGCCTTTCTTTTTCTTGCTCTTCATCGGCTTGCTCAGGGGCGGAACGGCGCGCCAGCCATTGTTCGTAATGACTTGCCCATTGGAGCGGAAGGTGTGGGAATCGACCTGCGTTACAACCTTAGTGGCGTCATACTCGAAGGCGGGATAGAACGCCGCCAACAGACGCCGGGCAACCAGATCATACAGCGCACGCTCATCTTCGGGAAATTTGGACGGATCCACACGAACGGCCGTGGGGATCAGAGCGTGGTGGTCGGTCACCTTGGAGGCATCTACCGTGCGCTTGGAAACAGGAAGCTTCCCGTTCGGCAGAGCGCCGGGTACCATGGATTGATACGCTTCGGGCAGCAACTTCAGCGTTGTAACCACCTTGGGAATCATGTCCGGCGGCAGATAGCGGCTGTCCGTGCGGGGGTAGGTGAGTGCCTTGTACTTTTCGTACAGATTTTGCGCCAACTGCAGGGTCTTGTTGGCGGTGAAGCCAAGAAGCTTGTTGGCATCCCGCTGAAGGGAAGTCAGATCGTACAGCTGGGGCGGGGGATCCTTCTTGTGGCTTGTTTCGGCAGAAATGACCGTTCCTGTCTGTCCCTTGATAGATGCGGCAATAATCCGCGCCTTTTCGGGCGAAGGAATGCGGGTGTCATTTTCCTGCTTTTCGTCAAACCAAATGCCCTTGTAGTCGCCGAAATCCGCCGTGACAGTGGAATAGCTTTCCGGCTTGAACTGTTCAATCTCTTTGCGGCGCTTCACGAGAATGGCCAGAGTAGGCGTCTGCACACGGCCTACCGACAGCAAGGTGTTGAACCGCAGGGTGAAAGCACGGGTTCCGTTCATGCCCACCAACCAGTCTGCCTGGGATCGGCACTGCGCTGAGCGGAACAGGCCGTCATAATTGGCGCCCGGCTGGATGGAACGGAATCCTTCCGTGATGGCCTCGTCGGTCATGGAGTTGATCCACAGGCGGGAAAAAGGCTTCTTGCATCCGCTTTTCTGGTAGATGTAGCGGAAAATCAGTTCACCTTCCCGCCCGGCATCGGTAGCGCAGATGAGACTGTCTGTGTCAGCGTCGTTGATGAGCTTGCTGACAACCTTGAACTGGTCAGCGGAGGCGGGAATGACTTTCAGCGGAATATTCGCCGGCAGAATGGGCAGATCGGCAGCATTCCACCGCTTGTAGCGCGCATCCAGCTCATCGGGCTCGACCAGCGTCACCAAATGACCCACGGCCCAGGTCACGATGTACTGATCATTGCTCAAGCAACCGGTGCCGCTGTTCTTGCATTTCAGCACACGGGCAATATCCCGCCCAACGCTTGGCTTTTCCGCCAGCACAACAATACGGCCGATGGTTACCGCCTCCCTTGCTTTGAAATGACTTTCTGAATCAGAGTAAAATTCCGCTGAGCAGAAGCGCCCAGCGGAGCATTTTTAGAATGGCTTGACCTTTACAGATCAATGAACTTCTCAAACTCCGGCAGAATGCCGATGCCGTCAGGATAATGGGCGGCAAACTGGGGAATGGCATGGCTGGGGAAGGAGTTGCCCTCAATGAAGGTGGGGCCGTCTTCCGTAATGGCCACGTCCCATGCCACAAACCGCATCTGGGGCACTTTCTGCGCGGCATCCAGGCACATCTTCTTCGCTTCTTCCCAGTAGGGAATGGTGAAGCCCACAATCGGCGTGCCTGTCATGGGATGCTTCTCGAAGGTGTTGCCCTGCTTGTCTGCACCCACGGTTTTCAGCATGCCGGAATCGAGATCGATTCGTGCCGCCATACCGCCGCAGTCCACATTGTCCATAACCTTTCCGTTGCCGATGCGCAGGAAGGCGTACACGATGCCCTGCTGCTTATCGCCCAGCAGGGTGGCAATGCGGCAGGTGTTCACGGAGGTGGGGCACATTTCTGCCATCAGATGATGCTGGACCACCATTTCTTCCAGAATGCCGATACCCTTGTCGATCAGCAGTTGCTTGAAAGCGGCGGCGCCGTCCTTCCAGTCTTCCTCGGTGAATTTCAGAATGCCCTGACCGCTGGAACCTTCCAGGGGTTTGCCAATGAGCTGGGTGTTGCCCTTGGTGATATCCTCCAGGGATTCCAACGTGGTTTGCTCGTTAATCAGCACCCATTTGCGGTGAACATATTCGGAAAAGAGCTGGTTGAACTGGGTCTTGTCATCGAAGAAATGCCAATAAGCCTTGTCATTCATTCGGCGGACGATGTTGTTGGAAATGCCGCGGGTGATGACCGTCTTGCGCTGTGCCTCGTTGAGCTTGTACATTTCGGCAATCTTGTAATCCACATAGCCGGCATTGTACTTCAGCGCGCAATCCAGCATGTCCTTCATCAGCCATGCGCGGGACTTGCCGCTGCGCTTCTCCAGCACGCGGGTGGTTTCGCGCATACGCTTCCAGTCGATTTTCACAGCGCGCTTCATAAAGTAAGACAGCCTGCTCATTGCTTCAGATCCCTCCGTTATGTGAAGATCAGACGTTGAAGCGGAACAGCGTAATGTCGCCGTCCTTCATGACGTAGTCCTTGCCCTCGGAGCGTACCAAGCCTTTTTCCTTGCAGGCGGCCATGGAACCCAGTTCTGCCAGGGTTTCGAAAGGCACGATTTCTGCGCGGATGAAGCCCTTCTCGAAGTCCGTGTGGATCTTGCCGGCAGCCTGAGGAGCCTTGGTGCCTTCCTTGATGGTCC
>CAVBFK010000117.1:0-7010 GCA_963594395.1 Lachnospiraceae bacterium | reverse complement strand
GTATTGAGTCAGATCCGCGAGGCAGAGGCAAAGGCGGAGGACGTTAAGCAAGAGGCGCAGCGCGAGGCACGGGACATGATCAAGTCCGTGGAATCGGCATGTGCCGCCGCGGAACGTTCAGCCGCTGTGGAGCATCGCGGTATGTACCAGCAGCTCATGGAGGGAAAGCGTCAGGAAGTGATGCAGCACCTGAAAGAAAACCGTGTAGCGGCTGATGCAAAGGTTGCTTCTGAAATGAAGCAGGCCGAGGAACGGCTGGATCAGGCGGCAAATCTGATCTTTGAAAGGGTCGTGAAGCATGGCAATTGTTGAGATGAAGCGAATCAACTTGCTGGCCATGCGGCAAGACCAGCGCAAACTCCTGAAGGCGATGCAACGCATGGGGTGCGTGGAGGTTTCAACCATCCAAGGGGAGGAAGCTGAGGCATTCAGGGTCAAGGATTCAGGCAGGCTGAACCAGGTGGAAGACACCATGAGCCGCTTGACTTGGGTCATGGGATGCCTTGGCCGATACAACAAACAGAAAGCACCTTTCATGGGAAACCGGCCGGAAGCACCGGACGATGAAGTGGCGTACATCGCAAGCCATGAGGCAGAGATGATGGAAATTCTGGATCACGCTGACCGCCTGGAAAAGCGCAGCGGTGAATTCAAGGGTCAGCTGGCTCGCATTGCCGCAGAGCAGGAACAGCTGAAACCATGGCTCAGCCTTGACATTCCCGTGGAGGAAATCAAAAGCACCAAGGACGTACTTCAGCAAGCAGGAACCATGAATAAATCCGCCATTCCCGCACTTTTGCAGAAATGGGGGGGCAGGGAAGTTTGTCTGGAGGTTCTTAGTGAAATTCGTGAAAGTGCTTACATATGGACAGCCGCCCATGCGTCTGTCAAGGAAGAATACCTGGCAGATCTGAAGGCGGCAGGCTATGCACCCCAGTCCTTTGGGGATAGCAAGGGCCTCATCCGTGACCGCTACGATGCTCTAACGGAAAGCGTAAATCAGGTCAAGGCAGGTCAGGAAGCACTTGAAGCGGAATGGAAATCCATGGCGGACAGCCTGACAAGGCTGAAAACTTGGTACGACATGCTGAGCGTGGAGAGAGATCGGCTGCAGGCCGCGGAACGCACCGTAGGCACGGCTGAAACCTTCCTGATGCACGGCTGGGTGCCTGCCGCCCTTGCAGCAAAGGTGGAGGCAGAATTGATGAAGCTTTCACCTACGGCAACGGTGGAAATCACCGATCCTGATGAGGATGATCCGCCGCCGGTGCAGCTGCACAACAACAAGTACGTTACACCTTTCGAGTCCATCATTGAAGGCTTTGCATTGCCTGCGCCCGGAAGCATTGATCCTACGGCAGTCATGGCACCGTTCTATGCGCTGCTGTTTGGCATGATGCTTTCCGATGCAGGTTACGGCTTGGTGATGGCCATTGCCATTCCACTGTTGGTGAAGCTGAAACAGCCGGCCAAGAGCAATCAGAAACTGCTGTGGGTGCTGTTCTTCAGCGCACTGGCCACCGTGCTTTGCGGTGCGGTGTACAACACCTGGTTCGGCTTCAATCTGCCCATCAAGAGCATTCTGGATCCTATCAACGATCCTATGCCGGTAATGATTGTCTGCATGGGCATCGGCGTGATTCACCTTTTTGCCGGTCTGTGCGTGGGAGGCTATGCCAACATCCGCAAGGGCAAGCCACTGGATGCGGTGTATGACCAGCTAAGCTGGATGCTTCTTGTAACGGGTGCCCTGATGCTGGTGCTGGGCGGTGTGATCGCTGAAATCGGCAAATGGATGGCCATTGCGGGCGTAGCGATCATCATTCTCTTTGCAGGGCGCGAAAAGAAGAATCCCTTTGCCCGGCTGATGGGCGGCCTTGGTGCCCTGTACGGTGCGACCAGCTGGATTTCTGACATTCTCAGCTACATGCGTTTGTTCGGCATGGGTCTGGCCACGGGTGTTATCGGCATGGTAATTAACCAGCTGGTAGGCATGGTGTTTGATGCGGGGATTGTGGGTAAAATCATCGGCAGTGTGCTGTTCGTGGGTGCCCATGCCTTCAACCTGGGCATCAACGCCCTGGGCGCATACGTCCATTCCTGCCGACTGCAGTACATCGAGTTCTTTGGCAAGTTCTATGAAGAAGGCGGCGTGGCATTCCGCCCGCTGAGCTACAACACACGGTATGTCAACTTCAAGGAAGTTTGAAGTTTGAATCAATATCAAAGGAGGAATTGAAACATGGAATGGGGACTGGTTCTGGCTTTTGTGGCGGCCGCGATTGCGGTGATTCTGCCCGGCATGGGCTCTTCCAAGGCTGTAGGTGCTTGCGGTGAAACGGCTTCCGGTGTTTCTACCGAGAATCCTGAGGTGAACAGCAAATTGCTGGTTCTGCAGTTGCTGCCTGCAACCCAGGGTATTTACGGCTTCCTGATCGCCGTGATCATCATGATCAAGACCGGCATCCTGTCCGGCTCTCTGGCAAACGTAACGCTCCTGCAGGGCATTGAGCTGGTGATTGCCGCACTGCCGATCGCAGTGGTTGGCTACTACTCCGCACTGAAGCAGGGCAAGGTTGCTTCCGCCGGCATGCTGATGACCGGCAAGCGTCCCGAGATGAGCGGCAAGGGCATCACCATGACCGTTATGGTCGAGACCTACGCTGTGCTGTCCCTGCTGGTTTCCTTCCTGGCTGTGAATGCCATCAACATCGGTTAAGGAGCGAACGCTCATGAATGCAACTGCGATCCTGGAGAAACTCCAAGAGGAAGCAAAGGAAAATGCCGCTGCCATCCTCCAAGACGCCAACGATCGCGCTGAAAAGATGCGCACTGCATCGGACGCCAAGATTGCTTCTGCCAAGGCTGACATGGAGAAGAAGGCCAAGGCAGACGGCTTGGTGGAGGAACAGCGGCTCATCCGCATGGAAGAGCTGGACGAGCGCAAGCGCGTATTGGCGGCCAAGCGTAGTCTGATTGACCGTGCTTTTGATGCGGCATTGCAGAAGATGAAGGCGATGCCGGCAGACGAGGCGCGTGCGTTTCTCATCCGTTTGATTGCCGAAGTGGCAGAAGGGGACGAGCAGGTGATCATTGGCGCCGAAGATGCGGCGTGGTTCAATGATACCTTTGTCTCGGAAGCTAATGCGGCACTGAAGAAGGTCGGACGCAAGGGAGAATTGACGCTTGCGACTGAACAGCGCAAGGGCGTCACATTGAAGAAGGCCGGACACGAGGAAGAATTGACACTCGCGGCTGAACGGCGCAAGGGCGTCAGCGGCCTGATTCTGGCCAAGGATGATACGGAAATCAACTGCAGCTATGCCGCTATTCTGGATAGCAAGCGGCTTGAAATGGAAGCGGAGGTTGCACAGGTACTTTTCTCGTAACGATCTGATGGAAAGAAGGGAGGGCTGGCCATGCCACAGGAAAGCATAGGTTACGCCGTAGGACGCATTAGCATGCTGCGTCGTGACGCACTGGATGCCAGTCGCCTGGAAAGATTGCTTTCCACGGCAAGCTATGCGGAAGCAAAGCGAACCCTTTCTGAAATCGGATGGACATCTGCCGAGGAGGCAGACTATGAACAGCTGGCCAAGGAACGGGTGGCAGATGCGAGCCGGATCGTGCGCCAGCTGTCTACCGATGAAAAGGTCACCGACTGCTTCTTGCTGAAGTATGATATTGCAAACCTGAAAATGTTGCTGAAGGCGCGCTGCCTGGGCATCTCTGCAGATTGCCTGTCGGACAGCGGCACCATGGCGGTGGATACGCTGCGGCATGCCGTGGCAGATCACCAGTACAAGTTCCTTCCTGAACCGATTGCCCAGGCAATGGAAGAATTGGAGAAGGAACTTGTCATCAACGTGGATCCCATGACCATTGACGTGAAGCTTGATCAGGCGATGTTCCGCCAGATTTTCCTGAACCTGAAGAAAACGAAGTGCCGCACGGCAGTCAGCTATTTTCAGGCCAGGGTGGATCTGCTGAATGTGCTGACCATGCTGCGTGTGAAGCACATGAAGAAGGATACTGCTTTCTTCATGAACGTTCTGCTGGAGGGCGGCACGATTGCGGATGCCGATTGGCAAAAGGCGTATGCCGAAGCTGAGCAGTTGCCCAAATTGCTGGCTAAGTACGGTGCCACCGTGCAGGATGCGGCCTATCGCGCCGTCAATGATACAGCACATCTTCCCGGCCTGGAGAAGGCCATGGATAATGAACTGCTGAAGCTCTTTCTGCCCTGCAAGTACGATAACATGAGATTGGAATTCATCCTCAGCTATCTGCTGGCAACGGAACGCGAAGCGGCGGCGGTGCGGCTGGTGATGGCGGGCAAGGCCAACGGCTTTGCCATGGAAGCCGTTCGGGAAAGGCTGCGTGATCTGTATGGCTGAGATGAAGAAGATGGGCGTCGTGGGGGAGCGTGACGCCGTGCTTGCCTTCAAGGCAGTAGGCATGCGCGTGATCGATGTTTCCACCGCAGAAGAGACGACGGTGGCTCTGCACAAGCTGTCAACCGAGGGTGTACCGGTGATCTTCATTACCGAAACCATGGCAGAACTTGTGCCGGAAGCCTTGCAGAAGTATAAGACCATGCCGGGTACGGCAGTGATACCTATCCCCGGCAGCCAGGGCGTAAACGGATTCGGCCTGGGGCGCGTGAAGGCCAATGTGGAAAAGGCCATCGGCGCGGATATTTTGTTCAATAACAAGAAAGAGGGGTAATGACCATGGCTCAGGGAACCATTGTAAAGGTTGCCGGCCCCTTGATTGTAGCGGAAAACATGGCCGACGCCCGTATGTATGACGTTGTGCGCGTGAGCAAGAGCCGCCTGGTAGGCGAGGTGATTGAGCTCCGCGGCGACCGTGCATCCATTCAGGTGTATGAGGAAACCTCCGGCCTTGGCCCGGGCGAGCCTGTGGAATCCACGGGTGCACCCCTTTCCGTTGAGTTGGGACCCGGCCTGATCGAGTCGATTTTCGATGGCATTCAGCGTCCGCTGACGGCGATTCGCGATAAGTGCGGCGAGCGTATTACGCGCGGCGTGGAAGTGCCCAGCCTGAATCGTGAAAAGGAATGGGCCTTCGTGGCAAAGGTTGTGAAGGGCGATAAGGTACAGCCTGGTGACGTGCTGGGCACGGTGCAGGAGAGCGCAGTGGTGGAGCACCGCATCATGGTGCCCTATGGCCTGAGCGGCACGGTGGAAAGTATTCAGACCTGCACGGCCAAGCTGGAAGATACCATTGCGGTTATCCGTGACGACAAGGGCGAAATGCATAACGTAACCATGCTGCAGAAGTGGCCCGTCCGCCGCGGCCGTCCCTATCGGGAAAAGCTGGCGCCCACCATGCCTATGGTCACGGGTCAGCGTGTCATTGATACCTTCTTCCCCATTGCCTCCGGCGGCGTGGCGGCCGTTCCCGGTCCCTTCGGTTCGGGCAAAACGGTGGTACAGCACCAGCTGGCCAAGTGGGCAGATGCAGACATCATCGTGTACGTCGGCTGCGGCGAGCGCGGCAACGAGATGACGGACGTTCTGATGGAGTTCCCGGAACTGCACGATCCACGCACGGGCGAAAGCCTGATGAAGCGTACGGTGCTGATTGCCAACACTTCTGATATGCCTGTGGCCGCCCGTGAAGCATCCATCTACACGGGCATCACCATTGCCGAGTATTATCGGGATATGGGCTACAAGGTTGCCATCATGGCAGACTCCACCAGTCGCTGGGCAGAAGCACTCCGCGAAATGTCCGGCCGACTGGAAGAAATGCCTGGCGAAGAAGGCTACCCGGCCTATCTGGCATCCCGTATCGCTGAATTTTACGAGCGTGCCGGCTATGTGAAGTGTCTTGGCAAGGAAGACCGCTACGGCATGATTTCTGCCATCGGCGCTGTGTCACCGCCCGGCGGCGACATTTCCGAACCTGTCAGCCAGGCAACCTTGCGCATTGTGAAGGTCTTCTGGGGCTTGAGCGCATCGCTGGCTTACAAGCGTCACTTCCCGGCCATTGACTGGTTGCAGAGCTATTCCCTGTACATCGATCGCTTGAGCGGATGGTTTGCCGATCACGTGAGCCCTGAATGGAATGAACTGCGCGCCAAGGCCATGCGCGTTCTGCAGGAAGAAGCCGAGCTAAACGAAATTGTGCAGTTGGTTGGTGTGGATGCCCTGAGCTGGAAGGATCGCCTGACCATGGAGGTCGCGCGGTCTATTCGTGAGGACTATCTCCATCAGAATGCCTTTGATGAGGTAGATACCTATACCAGCCTGCCCAAGCAGTTTGCCATGCTCCGACTGATCCTGATGTATCAGGAGAAGGGTCAGCAGGCACTGGATGCCGGCGCGAATCTGTCGGATGTGATCAATCTGCCTGTGCGCGAGCGCATCGGCCGCAGTAAGTACATTCTCGAAGAAAATCTCAAAGAATTTGATACCATTGAAAGCGAACTGAGCAGCCAGACGGCGGCTCTGATCGACCAAGGAGGGCAGGCCTGATGCTCAAGGAATACCATACGATTAAAGAAGTGGTAGGCCCTCTGATGCTGGTGGAAGGCGTCTCCGGGGTTACCTATAACGAACTGGTGGAAATTACCCAAAGCAACGGTGAAAAGCGATCCGGCAAAGTGCTGGAGGTGAACGGCGACAAGGCATTGGTGCAGCTGTTTGAATCCTCCAACGGCCTGCGCATTTCGGATGCCTCTGCACGCTTCCTGGGACGTTCCATTGAGCTGAGTGTATCCATGGATATGCTGGGACGCGTGTTTGACGGCATGGGTCGCCCCAAGGACGACGGTCCGGAATTGATCCCCGAAAAGCGCATGGACATCAACGGCGAGCCGCTGAACCCTGCCGCTCGTGACTATCCCAGCGAGTTCATCCAAACGGGTATTTCGGCCATTGACGGCCTGAATACCCTGGTTCGCGGCCAGAAACTGCCTGTGTTCTCCGGTTCTGGTCTGCCGCATGCCCAGCTGGCAACGCAGATTGCCCGTCAGGCAAAGG
>CAVBFK010000116.1:0-4490 GCA_963594395.1 Lachnospiraceae bacterium | reverse complement strand
TCTGCGGCCTGACGGAAGACACCGCCGCCCAGGTAGGCGCCATTGTCATGGCCGGCGCCACGGTCATTGCCTACATTTTCGGCGAAGGCTTTGTGGACGCGGAAAAGGAAGACGAAACTTGACATCCCTTTTGCGGAAACGCTATAATAGGCATACCCCAAGGGGTAGGAGAAAGCGAGGCAACTATGAAGCAATGCATGGATGCAGAAAACCTGCATCGTCGGTTAAAGAAGATCATCGGTCAGGTGCAGGCCATTGACCGCATGGTGGATGAGGACATCCCCTGCGAGGATATTCTGGCACAGATTAACGCCGCCAAGTCTGCCCTGAACGGGTGCGGCAAGGTGGTGCTGGAAGGACATATCAAGCACTGCGTCCGCGACGGCATCGAGCACGGCGATGCCGATAAGACCATTGAAAGCTTCACCAAGGCGGTGGAGCGGTTTGCCAATATGCAGTGAAATCGCCAAAGTGGATTTGCCACTTTAGCGAATTTGCACTTGCTCACTGGTCGAACGGCACCTAAAGTTTGTTGATCGTCTGGGGCACCGAAAGCGCGGTGCCCCTTTTTGTGTACAATCAAAAAAGGACAATGACTCCATAAGAATCATTGTCCCATGTGGTTTTCGGGATGGGTGCGGGAAGGGGCTTTTGGCACAAAAGCCGCCTTCCCGCAAAATTTCGTCCGTTAGTTCCCGTTACTCAGCCTGAGCCTGGGCAGCGGCGGTAGCGCCAGCCAGACGGCCGGAGGTCAGTGCCCAGCCGGCAGCAGCGCCGCCGTAGGTCACATAAGCCTTGCCGGACTCCAGCAGCACGCCGATGCTGTCGTTGCCAACGGCGAACAGGTTCGTCACGGGGGTGCCGTCCTTGCGCAGGACGTTCAGGTTGGTGTCAATGTCCAGACCGCCGCAGGTGGAGTACACATAGCTTGCACCCTTCACAGCGTAGTAGGCGCCGGAGGAAGCATTCTCCACAGAGGACACCAGGTTGGGCATGTTCAGCTGCTCAGCCAGGGCTTCCAGAGAGTCGGCCTTGAACACGTCGCCGTAAGTCTCGCCCACGGAGAGGATCTCGTCCAGGTCGGTGATGGGGGTGTTGGCTTCCACACTGCCGCCCTGACCCAGGAAGGTGGGGGTGTTCACGGTCTCCAGACCGCTTGCCTTGATGGCGTCCATCTGCTCCTGAGAATAGATCACATAGTAGGTGGGGCCGGCCTTCCATACGTCAAAGGCGATGAACATGCCGATCTGGTCGTTCACGGCCGTGCCGTCGGAAGAAACAATGGTCTTGGTGGTGTCCAGCACCAGGCTGGTCAGCACGGCCTTCTGGTCAGCCGTCAGATCGTCGGTCTTGATGATGTTGTACACCTGAGCGATGTGGCTCACGGGAGCTACGTCAGGGTTGTACAGGGCAGCGTCCACAGCTTCTTCAGCCATCTGGATGCCTGCGCCGTCGCACTGGGTCATGGCCTCGGTGCGCCACACGCCGCCGATGTACTCTTCGCACATCTCATCGTTGCCGATGAAGCCGCCGGTGGCCAGGATCACGTTCTTGCCGTAGATTTCATAGGTGGTGCCGTCGTAGTAGGTGGCCTTCACGCCGGTCACGTTGCCGTCTGCATCCGTCAGGAGAGCGGTAGCGGTCAATTCCAGCATGTAGTCGTTCTTCTCGTTCAGGGCCTTGGCCTGGTCGAGTGCTTCTACATAGGCTTCATCCTTGGTCTTGCCGTCCTTGCCGGCATAGCTGGTCCATACCTGCCAGCCGTGGGCGTCAAAGAAGGCCTTCATGGTGTCGCCGAACTGGAAGGTCTTGGACTCCATCCAGTCCAGGGTCTCGCCGGACTCGGACACGAACAGCTGGATCATTTCTTCCTTGGCGTCGCCGTCGGTGTAGGCAACCCAGTCTGCCACCAGCTCGTCCTCAGGCACCAGATCCTCACCGTCGGTCAGGCGGGAAGAAGGATTGATGGCCATGGGGCCGGAGGTGTTGGTGCTGTTGCCGCCCACCTTGGCAGCGGTGTCAAAGCCGAAAACGGTGGCGCCGTTCTCTGCTGCGCTCACATAAGAGGTCATGCCGGAACCGCCCAGACCCACAACAATCACGTCGTAGCCTTCCAGGGTCACGGTTTCGGTGGACTTCTCAATGGGGGTATACCAGGTGGAAGCATCGCCGCCGGCCTGCTCAATGGCCTCGACCAGCGCGGTCTTCACAGCGTTGGAAGACACGGTAGCGCCGCTGATGGCATCCGTGTTCAGGCTCTGGCTCTCAATCAGGCGGGGATACAGGTTGCTCTCCACGGTGGCGAAGATGGCATCGGTGCTGCCGTTTTCCACGGTGGTGATGTTGGTCAGCTTGCCGCCTTCAAAGGTGAAGTCCAGCGTCATCTGCTCGGTCACGGAGTAAGCGGGGGTGGTCACGGTGTAGGTGCCGTCAGCCACGGTGGCCACAGCGTCGCCGATGAGGCTGTTCTGGGCAACCTTGGCAGCGTTGATCACAGCGGTAGACGTTACCGTGGCGCCGGATACCGTGTCCATGCCGGTGAAGTCCACTTCGCCGATGTTCTGACCCACATAAGCAGCCAGGGCACCCTCGTTCAGGGTGGTGATGGCCGCGCCGCCCAGGGCTTCGGTCTCGCTTGCACCCTCCGCGCTGATGGCGGTGATGATGCTGTTTTCGTCCGTCTCAATGGTAACCGTCACGTCGCCGCCGAAGCCTGCAACCGTACCGGTGGTGCTTTCTGCCATGGCGCTGGTCAGCGTTACTGCTGCAGCCAGAGAAAGCATCAGGGAAACGACTTTCTTCATGGTTTTTTCCTCCTCATCAGGTGAAAGAACGCGGGGAATACCGCACAATTCAGCGGCATCGCCCATGGAAATTACCCGGAGGTAATCTCCTGAAAACGTCATTATTTTAACAAAATAATGATGAACATGCAAACACCTATTTTGTTCACACTTGAAACCTGCGGTTTCTTCATGTATACTTTCCTCGGGAGGAAAGTCCATGGACATCAAAAATATGCGTTATGTGCTGACGGTGATGAAAACCGGAAGTTTCACTAAGGCCGCCAAGAAACTCTACCTTTCACCCCAGGCACTGGGGAAGGCCATCCGCGCCATTGAGGAGGATTACGGCACCCCGCTGTTCGAGCGAGATACCCGCACCCTGACGCCCACCGCCTTTGGCCGGGGCTTCGCCAAAGAGGCTGAAAAGTGCGTCGCCGCTTATGACGGCGCCTGCATCCGCATCAGCAGCTATGCGCGGCAGTCCGCGGGAAATATCACCATCGCCTGCGCCTACGGCGTACCGAACTCTCTGGGCTATAAGAGCCCGGAAGATCTCCGCCGCCAACTGAAGGAAAAGACAGGGCAGGAGGTGGATATCTCCTTTGACGAACTGCCTGATCTGCTGGCGGAACGGGAACTGGCAGAGGAAGTCTGCGATTTGGGTCTGCTCATCGGTCCGCCGGAGCATCGCGAAGAGTACGAAACCGTGCGCCTGCGCACCCATCACCTGGTAGCAGTGCTGAAGGAAGGACACCCACTGGCAGAGAAAACGTCCATCACCGTGCGGGAGCTGGCGAACTGGCCCATTGCCACCTATAACCGGTATTACCGCACCTTTCACGTGCTGGAGGACTGTGCCAGAAGGCAACAGGTTACCCTGCATTATGCCCTCTGTTCGCCGGATAACGTCCTTTGGCGGCAGAAGGTGCTGGAGGGCGCCGTAGGCATTGGCGTCAGCTTCCTGCAGGAAAGCGCGAAGCAGAACCACTATGTCGTTCTTCCCTTTGAAGAGGAGGAAATGATCTATCCCATTGAGCTGGCCAGACGCCGGGAGCAGGTTATGAGCCCCGCCATGCAGGCTTTGTGGGAAACCCTTGCGGCGGAAAAGGAAACGCCCAAGCTGTGCTGAAAATAGGAAAAAGGAGAGACACGCATGTCCTTTACCCTGATTGCTGTCGGTAAAATGAAAGAAAAGCCTTATCGCGCCATGGCAGATGAATACTTAAAGCGCCTGTCGCGGTTCGGAAAGGTGGATGAAATTGAGCTCCCCGACCTGCCGGAGCCGCAGGACGCGTCCCTTGCCCAGGAAAAGCAGATTAAGGACAAGGAGGGGGAGAGCATCCTGCAGAAAATCCGCCCCACGGATTACGTCATTGCGCTGACCATCCCCGGGAAACAGTGGGCGTCGCCGGAGATGAGCGAGCATTTGAGTAGCCTCATGGAGCGGGGGTATTCTTCGATTGTGTTTGTGATTGGTGGGAGCTTGGGCTTGTCGGAGAAGGTGATTGCTCGAGCGAATGAGCAAATGAGTATGAGTAAGATGACGTTCCCGCATCAGCTGGCAAGGGTGATGATGCTGGAACAGCTCTATCGAGCCATGAAGATTCGCGCAGGGGAAAAGTATCACAAGTAAAGGAAGGGCGAAGCCCTAATGGGTCAAGGGTCGAAGACCCTTGCAGGGTCCAGGGGCGGCGCCCCTGGTAG
>CAVBFK010000115.1:0-8717 GCA_963594395.1 Lachnospiraceae bacterium | reverse complement strand
CCCATGCCCGGCACCATCCTGGACGTGAAGGTGAAGGCCGGCGACAAGGTGACCACCGGTCAGGCTCTGTGCGTGCTGGAAGCCATGAAGATGGAGAATGAAATCCCCGCTCCTCATGACGGCGTGGTGGCTCAGGTTGTTGTTACCAAGGGCGCAACGGTGGAAGCCGGCTCTGTCCTGGTGACTCTCGCTTAAGGCTTAAGCCCCGCATGGTTGCAATGAAAGTGAGCTGATACGATGCATATTAACGTTCTTGAGACGCTTGCAGACCTGTACGCGTCCTCTGGCATCGCAGCATATGTGGCGGATCCCGGAACGCTGATCATGGTCGGTGTGGCATGCGTTTTGCTGTACCTGGCCATCGTGAAGCAGTTCGAACCGCTGCTGCTTTTGCCTATTGCTTTCGGTATGTTGCTGACCAACCTGTTGGGCAGCGATGTGTTCCATGAGGAACTGTTCTCCGGCGGCCACGTGAACTGGTCGCTGTTCGGCGGCGCGACATTAGTCAAGTCAGCAGATTTGGCTAACATCAGTTCGTTGACGGTGAACGCCGCAGGTGCTATCCTGAATGAGGCACAGGAAGTCATCGGTCATGTGACTTCTACCCTGACCGAGGCTGTTCGCCTGACGGAAACCGGTGCTCTGGTGAGCGCTACGGACGGCACGGTGCTGTTTGACTCCATCAACGTGGTCATGGACAGCGAGTGCTACATCAGCGGCGCCCAAGTTCTGAATGCTGTTGGTGATGTGGTCGCTTACAACGGCAAGGTGATTTCTGCCGGCCTGTTGGACTACCTGTACCTGGGCGTGAAACTGGGCATTTACCCCTGCTTGATCTTCATGGGCGTTGGTGCTTCCACGGACTTCGGTCCCCTGATCGCCAACCCGAAGACCCTGCTGCTGGGCGCTGCCGCACAGCTGGGTATCTTCGTGACCTTCATCGGTGCTTATGCTCTGTTCGGATTCACCCCTGCTGAGTCTGGTGCTATCGGCATCATCGGCGGCGCTGACGGTCCTACCGCCATCTGGCTGACCGGTAAGCTGGCACCTCACCTCCTTGGACCTATCGCTGTGGCCGCTTACAGCTACATGGCTCTGGTTCCTGTGATCCAGCCCCCGATCATGAAGGCTCTGACCACCAAGAAGGAACGTCAGATCGTCATGGAGCAGCTGGCTCCCGTGTCCAAGAAGCAGAAGATTCTGTTCCCCATCGTGGTGACCATTCTGGTTTCTCTGCTCCTGCCCTCCGCAACGCCTCTGGTTGGCTGCCTGATGCTGGGTAACCTGATGAAGGAATGCGGCGTGGTGGAACGCCTGAACAAGACCGCTCAGAACGAGTTGATGAACATCGTCACCATCTTCCTGGGCATCACGGTTGGTGCTACCGCTACGGCTTCCACCTTCCTGTCTGTTCGTACGCTGGAGATCATCGCACTGGGCATCGTGGCCTTTGGTATGGGCACTGCCGGCGGCGTGCTGCTGGCCAAGCTCATGAACAAGCTGAGCGGCGGCAAGATCAATCCTCTGATTGGTTCCGCTGGCGTTTCCGCTGTGCCTATGGCCGCTCGTGTGTCCCAGAAGGTTGGTCAGCAGGAGAACCCCGGCAACTTCCTGCTGATGCACGCTATGGGCCCCAACGTGGCTGGCGTTATCGGTTCTGCTATCGCTGCTGGCGTTCTGCTGAGCATGTTCGGTTAATCGATCTGCGGCAGCAGGGGAGAGATCATCTCCTGCTGCCCGGTTTTCCATGATTGCTGATTAAGGAGGCTATTCCTATGGCGAAAGTACAAATTACCGATACCATCCTGCGTGACGGCCATCAGTCTCAGGCCGCAACCCGGATGCGCATCGATGAAATGCTGCCTGCCTGCGAAAAGCTGGATAAGGTTGGCTACTATTCTCTGGAGTGCTGGGGCGGCGCTACCTATGACGCCTGCATCCGTTTCCTGAATGAAGATCCCTGGGAGCGTCTGCGTCTTTTGAAGGCAAACCTGCCTCACACCAAGACCCAGATGCTGCTGCGCGGCCAGAATCTGCTGGGCTATCGCCCCTATTCTGACGATGTGGTTGAGTTCTTTGTGAAGAAGGCCATCGAGAATGGTATTGATATCATCCGTTGCTTCGACGCACTGAACGACCTGCGCAACATGCAGACGGCTGTGAAGGCCACCAAGAAGTATGGCGGAACGGCTGAAATTGCCATGAGCTATACCGAGTCTCCCGTGCATAACGAGGACTATTTCGTAAAGCTGGCTGTTGAAATTGAGAAGATGGGCGCTGACCTCATCTGCATCAAGGACATGGCTAACCTGCTGCTGCCTTACAAGGCTTACAGCCTGGTGAAGCGCCTGAAGAAGGAAACCAGCCTGCCCATCGTTGTGCATACCCACAACACCACCGGTACCGGCGATATGGTTCTGCTGAAGTCCATCGAAGCTGGCGCTGACATTGTGGATACCTGCTTGAGCCCTCTGGCAAGCGGCACTTCTCAGCCCGCTACCGAGTCTCTGGTGGCTACCCTGAAGGGCACCGAGTATGATACCGGTTTCGACCTGGATCTGCTGAGCGATCTGGCCGGCTACTTCCGCGGTGTTGCTGATCGCCTGACCAAGGACGGCTGGCGTGATCCTTCTCGTGTGCTGGGCGTGGACGTGAAGACCCTGCAGTATCAGGTTCCCGGCGGCATGCTGTCCAACCTGATTGGTCAGCTGAAGCAGGCCAATGCTATGGACAAGTATTATGAAGTGCTGGCAGAAGTGCCGCGCGTCCGCAAGGACTTCGGCTATCCTCCGCTGGTAACGCCTACTTCCCAGATCGTTGGTACCCAGTCCGTGATGAACGTGCTGTACGGCGAGCGTTACAAGATGGTTCCCAAGGAAAGCAAGGGCCTGCTCCGCGGCGAGTACGGCAAGCTGCCGGGACCTGTGAACGAAGAAGTGCGCAAGAAGTGCATCGGCAACGACAAGGTGATCACCTGCCGTTATGCTGACACCCTGCCGCCTGAACTGGATAAGCTGAAGGCTGAGATGCAGCAGTGGTACGAGAAGGACGAAGACGTGCTGACCTATGCTATGTTCCCCAAGGTCGCTCCCAAGTTCTTCGAGTATCGTGCAGCCAAGGAAAAGCATGTGGACAGCACCATGCTGAACAAGGCTGACAAGACGATGCCCGTGTAATCGTCGAAATCCCCTGAGAGTGTACCGGCGGTCCTCCCGCCGCTGTACATAGATTGCAAATGGAAAGAGGTCTGTAACAATGGCGAATCTTGATTTGACCAAGTACGGCATTTCGGGCACTACCGAAGTCGTGTACAATCCTTCCTATGAGGATCTTTTCGCTGAGGAGACCAAGCCCGAGCTGGAAGGCTATGAAGTGGGCAAGGTTTCTGAGCTGGGCGCTGTGAACGTTATGACCGGTATTTACACCGGCCGCAGCCCTAAGGATAAGTACCTGGTGATGGACGAGAACAGCAAGGACACCGTTTGGTGGACTTCTCCTGAGTTCAAGAACGACAACCATCCCATGTCCCAGGATACTTGGAAGGCCGTGAAGGATCTGGCCACCAAGGAACTGTGCAACAAGAAGCTGTATGTTGTGGATGCCTTCTGCGGCGCTAACAAGGATACCCGCATGGCTATCCGCTTCATCGTTGAGGTGGCATGGCAGGCTCACTTCGTGACCAACATGTTCATCAAGCCCACCGCTGAAGAGCTGAAGAACTTCGAGCCTGACTTCGTGGTGTACAATGCTTCCAAGGCAAAGGTTGAGAACTATGCAGAGCTGGGATTGAACTCCGAGACCTGCGTGGCCTTCAACATCACCAGCCGTGAGCAGGTGATCATCAACACCTGGTACGGCGGCGAGATGAAGAAGGGCATGTTCTCCATGATGAACTACTACCTGCCGCTGAAGGGCATTGCTTCTATGCACTGCTCCGCCAACACCGATATGAACGGTGAGAATACCGCCATCTTCTTCGGCCTGTCCGGCACCGGCAAGACCACCCTGTCCACCGACCCCAAGCGTCTGCTGATCGGCGACGACGAGCACGGCTGGGACGACAACGGCGTGTTCAACTTCGAAGGCGGCTGCTATGCCAAGGTTATCAACCTGGACAAGGACTCTGAGCCTGACATCTACAACGCCATCAAGCGCAACGCTCTGCTGGAGAACGTGACCCTGGACGAGAACGGCAAGATCGACTTCGCTGATAAGTCCGTGACGGAGAACACCCGCGTGTCCTACCCGATCGACCACATCAAGAACATCGTGCGCCCCATCTCTTCCGCTCCTGCAGCCAAGAATGTTATCTTCCTGTCTGCTGATGCTTTCGGTGTTCTGCCTCCTGTGTCTATCCTGACCCCTGAGCAGACCCAGTACTACTTCCTGTCCGGCTTCACTGCAAAGCTGGCCGGCACCGAGCGCGGCATCACCGAGCCTACGCCTACCTTCTCTGCTTGCTTCGGCCAGGCCTTCCTGGAGCTGCATCCCACCAAGTACGGCGAAGAGCTGGTAAAGAAGATGAAGGCCAACGGCGCCAAGGCTTATCTGGTCAACACTGGCTGGAACGGCACCGGCAAGCGTATCACCATCAAGGATACCCGCGGCATCATTGACGCTATCCTGAGTGGTGACATCCTGAAGGCTCCCACCAAGAAGATCCCGTACTTCGACTTCGAAGTGCCTACCGAACTGCCGGGCGTGAACCCCGACATTCTGGATCCTCGCGACACCTATGCCGACAAGGCACAGTGGGAGACCAAGGCCCTGGATCTGGCTTCTCGCTTCGTGAAGAACTTCGAGAAGTACACCGGCAACGAAGCTGGCAAGGCTCTGGTTGCTGCAGGCCCCAAGACCAAGTAATTGGATTTGGTAAGCGAATAGAGGAGGCTCCCTTCGATGAGAAGGGAGCCTCTTTTTGCATGCGCTTTATTCTGTTTCTAGTTTGTTTTTTGCTTTCTCCACCGCTTCCCTTGCCACGCCATACCCATACCCTTTTCTTGCCAGCATGGCCATAACACGCGCCGTGGTTTTTCGCGGCTCTTCATCCTTCTTGGCACGGCGAAGCGCCTTTTCGGCCAAAGCGACGGCGCTTTCCAGCTGCTCATCTTCATCGATGGAGGAGAGGACAGTTTCGATTTGCTCGGAGTCAATCCCTTTCTGGCGGAGCTCCTGGGCGATGCGCTGTCGTCCTAGACCATGCCTGCTCCTGGCATCTGCCCACTGCTGGGCAAAATCTTCATCATTGAGCAGGTGTTCACGCTCCAGCTTATACAGCACCATTTCCACGGTGCAGGGGCGGTAGCCGATGCGTGTCAGCTTGTCGGAGATTTCTTTGCGGCTGCAGGCGCGGGCGGCAAGGGCGGCAACGGCGCGATCCAGTGCAAATCGATACTGCCGCACCATCAGCCACTGATCATAGGATGCCAGATCAATGGGCTCACCCTCGTTGAGGGGACGCTCACGGAAGAGCGCCAGAGGCACCAACACATCTTCACTGCCGTTGATGGTGACGCGAAATTTCCCACGTTCGCGGCGGATGGAGGTGATTACGTCCATGAGGGGAACTCCTTTCCCAGCGCAAAACGGAGCACGTCGCGGTTCACAACGCCGAGACGTCCATCACGAAGCTCACTGGCACCGCCATTGAGGAAGATGATTTGCTGGCTCGGGGTGATAAAGGCACCATCAACGCATCCGTAAGCAAAGCCCTGGTGGCCGACGATCTGCACATCGGGGAAGTTCGGCAAGGTGAACAGAATAAGCCCCAGACCATAGGACATGCCGGGCGATAGGGTGCCATAGGACGCATGAGGCGTCATCATCATGCGGATGGTGTCGGGTTTCAAAAACTGCTTCCCATCAATGGCACCTTCCTGCTGAAACAGGGACATCATCCGCCCGAGCGATACGCAGTCGGTATACATGGCGCCGGCTGTGTGGCCAAAATGACGAAGGGGATCGGGGGAAGTCAGCGGTTTTCTGCCCAATGCGGTTATGCGCACGTCTTCTGCCTTTCCGCGCTGAAGAACGCGGCGGATGGGCATGATATGCTCTGCAGGCAGGGTAGAAGCATCCATGGCGGCGCGCATGGCAAGGGGAGCAAACAGGAAATCCTCCATGGCCTCGGACAATGGCTGACCGGTCACTTGCTCAAGGACGCATCCCAGCAAGCCGAAGCCGAAATTGCAATAGGCGAACTGCTCCCCGGGACGGGACTGACGGATTCCTTCTGCATGCAGAACATCCAGCAGTGTACCGCCTTGATCCAACACATGCTGATAGGCGGGCACATCTCGCAAACCGGAGGTGTGGCACAGCAAATGTCGGATGGTTACGCCGTCCAGTGCAGGCTTGGAAGTGCATTCTTTGGGCAGATACTCGGTGACAGCCGCATCCAAGGACATCGCACCATCTTCCCAAAGACGCATGATGGTCAGCGTGGTGGCTACCTTGGTGATGGATGCCACACGATACAGGGTAAGATGATCCGCCTGATGCTGAATATCTTCGCCCACAGAGGCGTGCACCAGTGTCTGCTGTTCGCCTTGCTTCAGCAAAAGAGAAGAACCTAGCACGTGATGCTTGACCAGCACCTGCGCATAGTCTGCTTGTTGATGAAGCGGAGATCCCTCTGCGGTGAACGTCATTTTTCCACGGGGCGAGGGTGCCAAGAACGGCAGTGCCATTCTGTAGGCCAGATTTTTCGCGAATCCTGTAGGCATTTCAGTCTCCTGTTCTGCCGGCGGCAGTTTGGTTTGCAATCAGGTAGAAACAGCCGGCGCCCGCAAGCAGTGTGATGGTTAGCAGGATGCAGAGAATCACGTCATTTGCCCATTGCTCGATGGCGGAAAGCGCCAGATAGCGGCGCATGATAAGCGAGAAGGCAACGGGCACAAGGGGGAGCAGGTAACGTACGCGGCGGAAGACGGTATCATCCTGCTTCAGTGCCAGCATGATGGATACGGCGGCGATGCCGATACTGCTTACGGCGAACACCATCTCGTATCCCGTAAAGGCGGCATGGGGAACGGGAAGCATCAACCAGGCCGCAAGCACACAGGCCGCCGCGGCGACTCCGCCGATCCATTGGGGCAGACGGGGCTTGCGTCCAATTGCTCGCAGGGCGAAGGACGCGCAGACGATCAGGCATAGGCAGACGCTGAGTAGCTGGCTGATTCTGGCTGTGCCGCCGCTGGTCATGAGGCTGTCCAGACGGAGTCCTTCAATGATCAGGCGCCCGCCGCCGTAGATGACCAGATATCCGCAGAGAATATCGCCGGAGCGGCGCGCCTTCTTGCGCGTGAAGGCCAGGAACAAAAAGCCGAGGAAGTTCCACAGGGATTCGTAAAAGAAGGTCGCCATGTGCCAAACATACGTGCCGTTTTCAGGAATCAGCACGGCCAGCGGGAAGAACTGGCAGGCTTCATTGGTGATCTCCAGCCCATAGGCTTCCATGTTGAAGAAATTACCCCAGCGGCCGATGGCTTGCGCCAGCAGTACGCCGGGTGCAACCATGTCCAAAAGGCTCAAAAGGGAAATGTGCTTCTTCTTGCTGAAGCAGATGGCCGCCAGCACACCGCCGATGATGCCGCCGTAGATGGCCAATCCGCCGTTCCATATGGCGAAAATGCTCAAAGGGTTGGAAGCAAAAGTGTCCCAAGCGAAGAAGACATAATAAAGTCTTGCGCCGATGACGCCGCAGGGGATTAACCACAGCGCAAGATCAACAACGGTATCTTTAGGAAGATGCATGCGCTTTTCTTCATGCATGGCCCAGAGAATCGCGGCACAGATGCCGGACACGACAAGCACGCTGTACCATGGCAGGGAACCAAAGATGTATCGACTGGCGGGCATAATCAAACCTCCCGAAATGGCTTCCCTACCATTATAGGGCAGGGAAGGATGCAGCGTCAACATTTATCGGATCAGGGCAAAGAAAAAGGCGATCCATTCAGAATCGCCCTTGCTCTTGAACTTAGCAATGCACTCAGTGCCACGTTAGCGGCAGACCATGACTGTCCCTGGGTGAGCCGAAGAGAAGCACCAGAAAGTCCACCAGAACGCCGATACCGCACAGACCAAAGGTGCACAAATAAAGAACGCCCATGCCAATGCGGCCGAGATAGAACTTGTGGAAGCCAAGGGTCCCCAGGAAAAAGCACAAGAGAAGCGCGACCAGGCGGCTCTTAGGGGAACGGAGAGTTTCCGTTTGGTAGACATGGTGCACAACGGTTTCCTGCTGAGGCTGTGCCTGCTGATAGACATTGACAACCACAGGCTGCTGCGGTTGCTGTGCGGTGGAAGTGTGCTGATTGGAGGATATATACGATCCGCAATATTGGCAGCGATTGACGTCGTCATAAATGCTTGCACCACAGTTGGGACACTTCATATACTCACCACTCCTTCATGCGATATCATAGCACAATTTACGGCTATTGGCAATGAAAAACAGCCTTTTGCCGGTTTATTGCAAACAAAAAGACGGCCGAAGCCGCCTAAAAATTCTCACTAGCCCCAGGATGCCGATGCGCACCGCAATTTCACCCGCTGTTGAAAGCAGGCTGGTTTCCTGCCGACTGTTTCTGCCGTCCCCTGGCGTCTTTCGACGGGGGCATGACATCCGCAGCTGGACTCCGGATCCATTTAAGAAAATGTGGGGAAAAGCGGCACGCTGTCGCACATCCCAGGAGCTTTCCTGACACTTATTA
>CAVBFK010000114.1:0-4345 GCA_963594395.1 Lachnospiraceae bacterium | reverse complement strand
GAAAACAACAATTTGCTATTCCTTACCATAAAAAAGACGGTGCCTTACGAAGGCATCGTCTTTTACTATTAAAGCTATGGTAGTTTCAATTTTTGAGCAACTCAGACTGTTGCTTTCCGGTGAGCGGCTAGCTCCTTTTCATACTCAGCATGCTTTTTATCCATATCGTTCGTTAGCAGGATGATGAGCATAATGATCACAAAAATCAGCGGAACGGTGGAGCTGAGATGCTGCAAGCCCAGTACTGCACCCTGGGTCTGCACATCAGCGTTTTGCTCGTAACCGATAAAAGTCAGTGCTGTGCCAAGCAGTGCGGTAGAGATGCCTTCACCAATCTTACTAATGAGCGTAACACCTGCGAAGGCCATGGATTCAGGCCGGAGACCGGATTGCAGCTCACCATAGTCGATGGCATCGCCAATCATCGGCCACAGGCAAGCCATGTACAGTGCCACGCCGACACTGTAGCAGAAGATGCCGAAGATCATGATGAACATCGTTGCATCGCCTGTGACAACACGCAGCAGCAAACCGAAAATGGACAGACACAGTCCGCCAATGCAGGTCTTGGCTTTGCCGAATTTGTCACTGAGATTCTTACCGAAAATCGAAGCACCGAACATGCCGACCATCATGATAAGCGACAGCATCGTGGTCAGTGTTGCGTTCTGATAACGTGCCACAAAATAGAACAGCATAACGCCGTTCATTACCGCGGATGCTGCACCGTACACGAAGTAACTGATCGTGTATTTTCGATAATACTTGTTGGCAAATAGCACTTTCAGTCCAGCGAACAAGCCAATGTGGGTACCATCGTTCACATCAACGCGTTCACGCGTGCCGGCAAAGACCATCAGATAGGTTACGGCAATGAGCACCGCAAAAACACCGACGCTCAGTGAGTAGGCCAGCCACTGGTTTTCCATCTTCTCCATGATGATTGGGATAATGATTGGCGGCAAGATGACACCGAAGGTACCGATGACCGACTTGGCACGTGCTAGACGCATCCGCTCACTGGAGTCATCGGTCAGGCGTACCAGCAACGTTTGGGATGGCACCTCCACCAGGGTGAACAGCATGCCGGTGGCTACATAAAATACCGTAGCCCAGATCATTTTGCCGGTTTGACTAAATCCCTGCGGGATGGAAAACATGGCAAAGAAGCTCAGACCAAGGGGTATTGCACCATACAGAATGTAAGGACGTACCTTGCCGTACTTGGAATGCGTGTTGTCCACAAGTGAGCCCATGATTGGATCGTTGATAGCGTCCCAAATCTTGGCCAGCATCATCATCACGCCGACTGCCGCCGAATTCAGCCCGGCTACACTAACAAAATAATACAGGAGGAATGTGTTCTGAATGATGTACAAAGATTGTCTGCCAAAGCCGCCCATACCGTAGGCAAGGACATTTTTCCTCGAAATATCACTGCTTTTCATGGGTTACCTCCTTATTCAATACCGGGGTATTCTTTAAAATGAGGAGTTGCAAAATGACGGCCGCGTGCAACGACCTGCTCCGGCTTTTTGATATTGTGCAGATCATCCAGCGGGCTCTTGTCAAGAACGATGAAGTCTGCAGCTTTGCCTGCATCCAGAGTGCCGGTCTCGTTGCTGATGTTCAAAATTTCTGCTGTTTCACGCGTAGCAATATCGATGATATCCAGCGCACCGAGGCAGGTCAGCTGCTGCATCTTGACAAGCTCCATGTAGGTGTTGTACGGCGTGCAGAAGGGAACGGAGGAATCCGTACCGACACCCACCATGATGCCGGCTTCAACAGCGGTTTTCATTGCGTTGTCGCTTCCTTTGGCCACATAGCGGCTGTTGGCCATGACAATGCGGTTCGCAGGAGTGTCCTCATATGGATGCTCATGCAGTGCGCCGCCTGCCAAAAGGGTTGGGATGATGGCCGTGTAACCGCGCAGTGCCTTGGGATTGTGCAAAAAATGCTCAATCATGTCGGGTTCGATGGTGGAAGCATGCTCGATTGTATCCACACCAGCTTCCAAGCAGTCACGCATGCCGATGGTGCTTTCACAGTGGCTGGCAACCATGATGTTGCGGCGATGGGCTTCATCCACGATGGCCTTGGTCTCTTCAAGGTTCAGATGCGTGCAGTCGGTACCACCCACAAACTTGGAATCTGTTACGCCGCCTGTGGTGCAGATCTTGATCCATTCCGACCCGTCACGGATGTTCGTTCGCGCGGCCCGGATAGCTTCCGGAACACCGGAAATCTGTCTGGAGCTTGGCATTGCCCAACCGTGACCGCCTGTGGCAATGATAAGGGGACCACTGGGAATGATGCGCGGTCCTTCAATTTTGCCGCTGTCGACAAGCTTCTTGGTAGCGACATCTAGATTGAAAAACGAGCCGCAGTCACGTACGGTGGTAACACCTGCGTTGACAAATGCCTTGGCCATTTTCTTGTAGACTGGTGTCATGATGACCTTGCCCAGGGGCGAACGTAACACCGCATATGCAAAATCGATCATACTGCCGCCTGCACCGCTTTTACTGGCGGCGGCACCATTGCTGAAAAGATGCACATGGGCATTGATAAGCCCGGGCATGATATACTTGCCGGTTACGTCGATTTTTTGGGTGGATGCATCCAACGGCACCTTCGCGCCGATTGCCTCAATGCGTCCATCCTCGCCCACGACAATGGTTCCTTTTTCTAATACAGGGATCACTTTGCTGCCGTTGATGATGGTTGCTCCGACAAATGCCTTTTTCGTACAGATCACTGCCTCTCCATCTTTCGTCAAATTATGAATGAGCGTTCATTCATTGCGCAGATTATAAATCCGGTACCTATGCGTTGTCAATGCTTTTTCGACTTTTCTTCGCATACTTGCAAGAAAATCACGAAATCGTTATAATGTCTGCAGGAACCTAACATTGAAACAGAGGTGCACTATGCCCGAAAAAAACGATGAAAAGCGCATCCGCCTTTTTGAAACAACGAGGGATCTGATCCTGGAAAATGGCATTCAGGGCGCTTCTATGTCAAAGATCAGCAAAGCCGCACGCCTACCGATGGGCACGATTTATGCGCTCTACCCGGCGAAGGAAGACTTGATCAACGCAACGTATGTTTTTTGCCGCGACAACTATCAACGTGATATAGACTTTGCTCAGTGCCGACGTGCCGGAGATCATCAGGCTATGGTCTATGCTGCTGTACAGGCTTATATGGATGCAGCATTGGCTCATGACAAGGACTTTTTATTTGTTGAGCAATGCTATCTTGATCCTGTTATCCGCCGGGAAACGATCTCTGACGGTGACGAGGTACTGCAAAGCTTTGGCCTTTCTCTGGGCAGGGTGAACAACAGCGGAACCGTGTACCTTATCAAACATATGGCACTGTCGGTCATTCACAAGTCCATTGTATTGGCTTTGACGGGCAAGATCCAACTGGATGATGCCCAGCGCGAACTGGTTGCTAAGATATGCTGGGACATTTTCATGAACCATTAAAAAATTCCGGGATGACTGACACGCGCAGCCATTCCGGAATTTTCACTTTATCCTTTATTCTTTGCAGCTCGCAAAGTTTTCTTATACGCCAGACAGCGGCAACCTGTTGCATTGAAGATTTTTCTAATGGCAGGCCGCGATTCCGCCCTCCTGCATCACTCAATCAATTCTTGCCCTGCTTCAGGTACCTCGTTCAAGGTGGCTTGGAGCTCTTTCAGCCGGTTGATGCGTCCCTGCACCCGGTGCCCGGTGAGGGCATGGGAGCGGTAACGGTCAAACAGCGCACGCACGCCCATGGTCACGGGCAGGGCAGCCCAGAAGCCGGCCGCGGTGGCGACGGCACCGCCGACACCCATGGCAACGCCACTCTTTACCATGCGGTAGGCGCCGTCCTTCACGCCGCTTTTGCCGCTCTTGCGGCCGAGAATCACCTTGCTGCCTTCCGTGGCGGCAATCATCACAAAGGGCAGTGCCGTGCAGGCGGAAGAAGTCAACTCGGTCAGCACATCCGTTTCCTGCAAGATGCCAACGTCCACCGCCAATTCATCCACATAAGTCAGCCCCACGGCCAAAGAATCTACCACCGTGTCGTGCTGGCGCTTCTTGTATTCGGCAACGATTTCTTCATACGTCTTCATAAAAATGGCTCCTTATCTGAACAGGTTCAGGATCGTTACCAGCACCCATGCCCCGGCGATAATGGATACAAGCACGGTCAGCTGGCTGATGAGATTCTGCTGCTTTTTGCTGGACTCCTTTTCCTTTGGGGGCTTGGCGTTCAGCTTTGCCTCGATAGCGGAAAGACGGTGGGTGATGTCGTCCAGCCGGCGATCTATGTCCCGCTGGGT
>CAVBFK010000113.1:0-6347 GCA_963594395.1 Lachnospiraceae bacterium | reverse complement strand
ACTAAGGAGGCGATTCCAGATGGCATGCACGGTAAACGTAACAGGCGGCACACTGCCCCAGGAAGAGATCGATGCTTATATTGCCCGAGCCAAAACAAAGTTTGGCCGTGAGCCTTTCGGCATTGATATTCATGTAGATGGTGACTTTGTCGATTTGTCCTATGATTTCGGCACGGCACCCTTCCAGCGCATCCGCCGCATTACCGGCTACCTCGTCGGCACCCTTGACCGCTTCAACAACGCCAAGCGCGCCGAAGAGCACGACCGGGTAAAGCATGGGATTGAGTGAAGAAACATTGATCCCATCTCCAACAATTTCAAAAAATAAAAGCATCCCCTTGCGCCATGATTTTCGGTGCAAGGGGATGCTTCTTTACCCTACGCTTTCACTGTGCCTTCACAGCTTCAGCGTGTTCCTTCTTAATTTTCTCCAGCAAGGCCGGATCTTCAATCAAATCCAGGGCCGTCAGGGCCATAACCTTGGCACCCAGGCCGATGGAGGACAGGCCCAACGGAGAACGAGCCGCTTCCTTGAATTCCTCGCTGTGGGCGGGTACCACCTTCTCGGAAATGGTGATGTGGGGCTGGATGGTGGGCACCACCTGAGAAATGTTGCCCACGTCGCTGGAGCCCATCTCGTCCTGCTGCACGATGGGACGCACATGCTCGCCGAACTCTTCCAGGTGCTTCTGGTACACCGCATCAAAAGAGGGCGTCAGCACCGTGTTTTCCACGATGTTCTGGTAGGGCTTCATCTGTCCCTTGGCGCCGGTCATCAGGGCGGCGCCTTCCACAATGTGCTCCACTTGCTCGTAGATGCGCTTCATCATCGGCGCGGTGGCCGCACGGAGATAGAACTTGCCCTTGGCGTAGTCAGGCACAGTGTTGGGGGCCGTGCCGCCGTTAACGATAATGCCGTGAATACGCACGTCATCCGTGCAGTGCTGGCGCAGGGCATCAATGCCGCGATAGGTCAGCAACAGGGCGTTCAGGGCGTTGATACCGTCCTCAGGATTGCCTGCCGCATGGGCGGCCTTGCCCCAGAACTCAATATCTACAGGAGCGCAGCCCAATGTCTTGGTGGTCAGATAGTGAGGACCTGCGCCAGAGTGCACGCACAGGGCGGCATCTACATCCTTCAGGAAGCCTTCACGGACAAAACTTCCCTTGGCGCTGCCGTTCTCGCCGCCTTCTTCACCGGGGGTGCCGTAGACGCGAACCTCGCCGCCTACTTCATCAATCACCTGCTTCAAGCAGGCGGCAGACAAAGCGGACGTAGCGCCGAACAGATTGTGACCACAGCCGTGGCCGAGGCCTGCCAGAGCATCAAACTCTGCCAGGAACACCAGCACAGGGCCGGGCTTGCCGGAGCGATAGCGTGCGTCAAAGCCCGTGCGATGGCCGGCTACGTCGACCTTCACATCAAAGCCCTCTTCCCGAAGAATGTTGCTCAGATGTTCACAGGCAAAGAATTCATAATTGCTGACTTCAGGGTGTGCATGAATGTCCAGGGCCAGCTGCTGATAGTCCTTCAGTCTGGCATCTGCATAAGCAATGATTGTATCACGGCGACTCATACGGTCTTTTTCACTCCTTTGTTATGACGATGAGCGAACAGGGAACGGTTCGTGGTGCGGCGTGCCAGGAAATTGCCCAGGCTCTGCAGGGCAAAAACCACCACCAGCAAAACGACCACGCAAACATTCACGATATCGGTATGATTCTGATTTTGACCATAGTTGATGGCGAAGCTACCCAGACCGCCGGCACCCACAGCACCTGCCATGGTGGTCAGGCCGATGAGGCTGATGGCCGTTACGGTCGTTACGCGGATCAGTTCCGGCACTGCTTCATGGAGATATACGCGGAAGATCAATCCCATAACGCCGCTGCCCATGCTGCGAGCCGCTTCCACCTTGCCGGCATCCACGCCGGAAAGAGCGACTTCCACCTGGCGAGTGTAGAACGGCACTGCGCCGAAAACCAGCGGCAGGATAGCGCCCTTCACGCCAATGGCCGTGCCCACCACAGAGCGGGTCAAGGGAATCAGGAAAATCAGCAAAATCAGGAACGGGATGGAACGGAAGATGTTCACCACAATGTTGGTCAGCTGGTAGACGACCACATTCTGGGCAATGCCGCCCTTCTTGGTAACCACCAGCACAATGCCCAGCACCAGACCCACCACAAAGGCGATGACGCCGGCCTTCACGAACATCTCTGCCGTTGCCTGGCAACTGCTGACGAACTTGTCGAAGTAGTTATACAGGTTCGGCAGGAATTTCTCAATCAGCTCCATTGGCGAGCACCTCCATCTGAATGTGATTCTCAGCCAGGTACTCCATGCCCTTGGCCAGATTGGCTTCTTCGCCGCCCAGCACCACAATCATGCTGCCCAGGGGATTGCCCTGAAGAAGATCCACATTGGCCAGCACAATGTTGATATCCAATCCATACTGGCGGCAAGCGGAGGAGATAATATGCTCGCCCACGCAATCCTTCTGGAAGGTGAGCTTCACCAGCTTTTCGCCCTTCTTCAGCTTCACCAGCGGAGACTCGCCGCCCATGAGGCGGTCAATCTTGCTCAGTGGCGTGGAGGATGCAACGAACCGGCGAGTGATGGCGGCCTGGGGATGAGCGAAGACGTCATATACGCTGCCTTCCTCCACCACGCGGCCGTTTTCCATCACGGCCAGGCGGCCGCAGACGGACTTGATGACCGCCATTTCATGGGTAATCAGCACAATGGTCAGCCCCAGCTTATGGTTCAGCTCCTGCAACAGGTGCAGGATGGATTCCGTCGCATCCGGGTCCAGAGCGCTGGTTGCCTCGTCAGACAGAAGCACTTTCGGGTTGTTGGCCAATGCACGAGCAATAGCCACACGCTGTTTCTGGCCGCCGGACAGCTGGGAAGGATAGACGTCAATCTTATCGCTCAGTCCCACCATCTCCAGCAGTTCGCACACCCGATTGTGAATGTCCTGGGACTTCATGCCCGTATAGCGAAGGGGATAGGCAATGTTCTCAAACACAGTGGAGCGATCCAGCAGGTTAAAATGCTGGAAGATCATACCGATGCCCCGGCGCATTTGGTTCAATTCCTTGGAAGTCAGTGCCTTATCACCGCGGTAGATTTTGCCGTTGCGGGGCGTCAGTACGCCGGAGTCTCCCACCTGCAGGGTGCCTTCATCGGGCGTTTCCAGCAGATTCATGCAGCGCACCAGGGTGGATTTGCCGCCGCCGGAGTAGCCGATGATACCGTAAATTTCACCATCGTTGATGGTCAGGGACACATCCTGCACCGCGTGCACGTCCCCGGTTTTCAGGTGGAAGGTTTTGCTCAGATGCTTAATCTCGATCATGCCATCGATCCTTTCGCTCAATCAGGAAAACCGCACGCCCCGGTAACCCATGCAGGGTCACCGAGGAAGTGCGGCATAAGGTTTATGAAATTACTTCACCACTTCACCAGCGGCGGCCTTCAGCTCGTCCAGGGAAGCGTACTTCTGAGAGTAGAGGGTCAGAGGAGCAATCAGGGTATCAGCGATCACAGTCAGATCATAACCATTGTTGGCGCAGTCGTTCTCCAGGTAAGCCTTGTGCTGGAAAGCGTTCAGGTCGATTTCGCCGGCGTTCAGGGCTTCGTTGGGCAGGTTGTAAGCGTCAAACTCCACCAGCTCGATGTAGATGTTAGCGCCTTCGTCGTCCAGAACCTTCTGCACAACCTTCCAGTGGTCGTTGTTTGCGCCGCAAACGCCAACCTTCACCACGGTCTTGCCTTCCTTGTCGGAAGTGTAGCGGATGTAGTCGTTCACGTTGTCAGCGGTCACGGTGAACTCGGCATCGGCATCATAGTCGAAAGACGGGAAGTAAGCTTCGTTGTAGTTCACCAGCAGGAACTCGGCCACCAGCTGAGTCTGGAAAGCTTCCACAACCTTCTTGTAGGTCTCATTTTCAGCATCAGCCGTGCGAGCCACGATGACGTTCACATAGGGGTTGTCGCCCTCTTCGCTCTGCTGCTCGATGATCAGGCCATCGCTGGACGGAACCAAGCCATAGGGAATGGCATAGGTACCATTGATGGTAGAAGCGGCATAGTCGCTCAAGGTTGCAGGCAGCAGGTTTGCCTGAATAGGCTCGACCTCAATGTTGTACAGGTAACCGGTGATGTCAGCAATTTCAGGCGTATAGCCAGCTTCAGGATCCACGGTCAGCAGGCCGGCAGCCTCCAGCAGTTTGATGCCGCGGGACAGGTTGGTGCCGTCATCAGGGATAGCAATCTTCAGGGTTTCGGCGGAAGCAAAGGCAGTGCAGGAGAAAACGATCAGCAGGCTGAGAATCAGGGAAACGATCTTCTTCGTAGCTTTCATGGTGATACGCTCCTTTTATACATCGTATTTCGTTTCGTTGGTGGATGGAATGTTACGTTTCGCGGGAACCTAGCATTCGGTCCCTTACGCCGCCGGTATGTTTCATATCCGAGCCTCCTTACATAAAAAATGAAGGGCAGCCATGCGCTGTCCTTCATACTCATTCATGAAAGGCCCGAATTACATTCGGCAAGCGGCGCATGGGAAAACAAAGCACATGCACATGCACATGCCCATACGCATCATCATGGTGTTCATAGCGGTGCGTTCCATGCGTCCTTCCTCCTTCGAATCGGAATGGTGCTATCATAGCACACTGAGCAGATGTTGTCAACAGGGAGAATTGTTTTTCTACTGTTCTTCGCGAACATTTAATTAGATTACATTCACAATTGTTCGGATTATTCAAACACTATCTGCTTTTTTCCTGCTGAATGCTTGCCCTTCCTCATTTTCATGCTATACTAGAAACGTGTTATCGATCTTCCTCAAAGCGAGGTGTTCCTTATTTTTCAGCTTCCCGAAAATGTCCAGCGTATTCTGTCTTTGCTGAATCAAGCGGGCTACAAGGCTTATGTGGTCGGCGGTTGCGTGCGGGATGCGCTTCTATCCAAGACGCCCAAGGATTGGGATATCTGCACGTCCGCCCTGCCGGATGAGATGCAGCGCGTTTTTCAAGGCTTCCGCGTGGTAGAAACCGGGCTGAAGCATGGTACGCTGACCGTGGTGCTGGACGGTGTTCCTTATGAGATTACCACCTTCCGTGTAGACGGTGCCTATACCGACCATCGCCATCCTGATGGGGTGACCTTCGTCAGCGACGTCCGTGCGGATCTTGCCAGGCGGGATTTTACCGTGAACGCCATGGCTTATCACCCATCGGAAGGCCTTATTGATGCCTTCGGCGGTCAGGAAGATTTGAAGCGGCAGATGATCCGCTGCGTGGGCCAGCCCCATGAACGTTTCAAGGAGGATGCCTTGCGGATTCTCCGCGCCCTTCGCTTCGCCTCTGTGTACGGTTTTGCCATTGAAGACGAAACCGCCGCCGCCGCCCATGAGCTCCGGGAAACGCTTCAGCTTGTTGCCGCAGAGCGAATCCGCGTTGAGCTTGGCAAGCTCCTGTGCGGCCAAAGTTGCGGTGCCATCCTGCGCGGTTATCGGGATATCCTATCCCAGGTGCTTCCTCGGCTGACGCCTATGTTTGATTTTGAGCAGCACACACCGTATCATTGCTACGATGTATGGGAGCACACCGTCCGCGCCGTGGAAGCCGCACCGGCCACCGAGGTACTGCGGCTGACCATGCTTCTTCACGATGCGGGTAAGCCCGCCGCTTTCACCATGGACGAGCAGGGCGTTGGCCATTTTCACGGTCATGCCATCATATCGGAGGAAATTGCGGCAGAAGCCATGACACGTCTCCGCATGGACAAGGCAACCGCCGAGCGGGTTCTGCTGCTGGTGCAGTATCACGATCTTCCTCTCGCCGCGGACGACCGTTTGCTGAAGCGTCGCCTCAACCAATTTGGCGAGGAAGCCCTTCGTCAGCTCATCGACGTGCAAGAGGCCGACCAGCTTGCCAAGGGCACCCGCAGTGCTGATGATATTCATGCGGGATCAGACAATCTCCGCCATGCCCTGGACACCCTTCTTGCCTCCGCGCCATGCTTCACCCTCAAAAGCCTTGCCGTTAACGGTCGCGATATCGCCGCCCTCGGTGCCAAAGGCACGGAAATCGGCCAGGTCCTGCAGTATCTGCTGGAACTGGTGATGGATGAGAAGGCGGAGAATGAGAAGGGGGTGCTGATGGAGGAGGGAAAGAGCTTCCTCCTACGGAAATAAAAAAAATGACATGTTTCGTTTATAAATAGAGATGCCGAATTCACAAATGTAGAACTTGATGCTAAAAAGCTTCTGCGCAAATTCTGCGTAGAAGCTTTTTAGCATCAAGTTCTGGAATTGCTTGCAGAAATAAAA
>CAVBFK010000112.1:0-8179 GCA_963594395.1 Lachnospiraceae bacterium | reverse complement strand
CCGATGAACTGTGCCTGATAATCGGCATCGTCCATGGTACGCTGGCCGAAGCCTGCGGTCTCGCCGCTGGCATCAATGCTAATGGAGGTAATCACGCCGTCATCCACGGTAGCGGTCACGGTCACGTCGCTGGCGAAGCCCTTGGCGGTGCCGGACACGGGCGTGCCCGTTGCTTCCACAGCAGGGCTTTCTTCTTCCGTAGTTTCTTCAGAAGTGGTTGCTTCGGCATCGGTTGCATCCGTGGTCTCGCTAGCCACGGCGCTGTTCACAGCTTCCACCACAGCGGTAGAGGTGATGGTAGCGCCGCTCAGGGCGTCCACATCACCATCCTGCAGGGGCAGGGTCTTGCCGATGAACTGTGCCTGATAATCAGCCTCTTCCATGGTGCGCTGGCCGAAGCCTGCAGTCTCGCTGCTGGCATCAATGGAAATGGCCGCAATGGTGTCGCCGTCCATGGACAGGGTAACGGTCACGTCACCGCCGAAGCCCTTGGCCGTGCCCACCAGGGTGGTGTACTCCGTTGCAGGGGCCGTCAGCGCCTCATTCACAGCTTCCACCACAGCAGTAGAAGTAATGGTAGCGCCGCTCAGGGCATCCACATTCTCGCCCAGGGTGAAGGGACCTGCCTGACCCACGAACTGATTCTGGAAGTCTTCATCTTCCATAGCGCGCTGGCCAAGGCCTGCGGTCTCGCCGCTGGCATCAATGCGGATGGCCGTAATGGTGCCTGCATCATCCAGGGTCACATCAACAGTCACGTCGCTGGCGAAGCCCTTCACGGTAGCGCTGTGCACTTCACCGGTCAAGGCAGGCTGCTGAACCGTTGCCGTAGCGGCCTTCTCACCAAAGACAACCTCGGACTTCTGCTCAGAACCCATGGCAACCTCGGCCACGCACTTCAGGGCGGCATTCGTTGCGCCCAGCACAGCCTTGGAGGTCACGGTAGCACCACTCAGTGCTTCAATGCTGCCGCCGTCTTCAGCGGTCAGGCTCGTGAACTGCTCACGATTTTCTTCCTTCTTCCAGCGGCCACCCAGGGTCTCGGTCTCCTGGAAGTTGGTATCGCCGACCACGCAAGCGGCCACGGTACCGTCTGTATTCACGCCCAGGGTTACGGCCACGCTATTGGCATAGCCGGTCTTGGCTGCCTTCACGCAGTAACCCACCAGGTTGCCGTCAGCATCCTTGGCCTTATACAGGCTGTCCACACCGTCATCCGTGTAGGTGCTGTCCAGCGTCACCTCTTCATAGGTTTCAGCGGGCATCACCTCACCGAAGGTTGCCTTCAGGGTAGCCATTTCGTGCTCCTGAATGGGACCCTTGGTCAGCATGTTGGTTGCGGCCAGCACCACCGCGGCAACCACCGCAATGATTGCCAGGGTTACATAGGCCGGAAACTCCTTTTTCTTGGGCGTATTGTTTTCCATGCGCTGTCCCTCCATCGGGGAACCCTCCCCGTTGTTTAATGGATCCATTTATTCTACCACACTCAACGGATAATGATCCGTAAAGCCGGATGTGGCCGTTACCTGGTTCTCCGTGTCAATGAGCACGCCATCCAGTCCGTTGTCCGCCAGGAGCTTCAGTGCCGCTTCCTTGCCCAGCACGATGCAGGCTGTGGCAAAGGCGTCAGCATCCATGGAGCTGGTGCCCACAATGGTGGCGCTGGTCAGATCCGTCACCGCGCTGGAGCCCGTCTTGGGATCCAGAATGTGATGATAGGTCACGCCATCCTTCACGAAGTACCGTTCATAAGTGCCGCTGGTCACCACCGTGCGATCCTTCACCTGCACAATGGCACGCTGGGTGGATGTATCGGTGGGATCGCAAATACCCACGCGGAAGGCACTGCCGTCGCTCTTCTCCCCCACGGCGTACACATTACCGCCGAAGTTCAGGAGCGCGCTCTGCACCTTGCCCCGCACCATGGCCGCCAATTGATCGGCAATGTATCCCTTGGCAATACCGCCCAGGTCGATCTCCATGCCTGCAGGCAGGGTGACCGTGTAGTCATCCCCCAGTTCCAGCTTATCATCATCCACCAGGGGAAGGGCGGCAATGCGCTCTTCATCCGTAGGCATCTTCATGGTGCCGCCGGTGAAATCCCACATGGCAGTCAAAGGAGCGATGGTCACGGAGAAAGCATGCCCCGTCAGATCGCTGATTTCCTTGGCACGCTTCAGGATCTGCCAGGTTTCCGGATCAACGGTAACGGTTTCGCCTTCCGCATGATTGATGCGGTAGACGTCACTGCCTTCCACCGTTTTGCTCAGAAGCTTCTCATAGCGCTCGCACTCTGCAAGAAGCGTATCCGTCAGGCCGTCTTCCCCACCATAGATGGTCAGGGTTACCACGGTATCAAAGTAGAAGCCGGTGGCCGTCTTCTTTTCCACGGTGGTGTTTGTGGCCGTTGCCGTAACGCTTGTTTCGCCGGATGTTTCGGTTGAGGATGTTGTTGCTGACGTGCAGCCGCTGAGACCCATCAGGAGTGTCAGTGCCAGCAGGGTGCACAGGAATCTTTTCTTCATTCTTCTTTCACCGCCAGTTCCACGGTCACCCGATTGGGCAGGCAGATGATAAACGCCTGGTTGGCTCGCACTTCCCAGTTATCCAGCGTTACCTCGCCCATGTGGACGCATTGTTGATTATCGCAGGTAGAGGACAGCATCACGGCACCGTGATCGCTGACCTCCACAACATTCACCTTGCCATCGCCCTGGTCAATGGTCACCGTCTGCGGAGAGGAAAGCGGTATCCGGGCATACTCCTGCCCGTTCACGGTGATAATCACCATGTTTTCGTCCGCCGTGGTACCTCCCGCAAAGTGGGTCACCAGCAGCATAACCACCGCCGCCAGTACCAGAACGCCGGGGATGATCCAGTTCTTTTTGCTCATCTTGATCCTGTCTGTTCGATCAGGCGGACAATACCGCATTCTCGATCATGAAAGCCCTGTGCGATGAGGTTTTCACCCTCCCGCACGCGGAAACGTGGTTGTGAATCCATACAGATTCAATATATATTATACTGCCAAGAAAATTCCGTGTCAACAACTCTGCAAGGGTTGCCATGCATTTTGCAGGCGCATTTTGGCCGCCTTTTTCGGCACAGAAAAAGGCACCATCCTCCTTGCAGAAGATGGTGCCTCATCATTGCTTAGTTTACTCTTTTACCGTTGCTGTTACGGGGATTTCATAGACATTGATCTGAGACAGCGTGCCGGTCTCCAGATCCACTTCGTACACTTCAATCTTGAACGACAGGGTAACGCTTGTGTCATTCAGTGTACCCTCGCAGAGGCTGAGCATCAGCGGGTTGCCGTCGGCCAGCTGCAGATGATCCAGGCCATAGCAGCCTTCCTCTTCATACTCCTTGGGATAGGCATACACAGAGATCAGCCGCTTGCCGTCTTCCTTGGCGGCCTCCAGGAAGGTGCGGGTATCCGTGTTCAGACTCTCGCCCCAGTTGCCGCAGACGTTGTCGCCGCTGCTTGCATCGCCGGGCATAATCATCACATCATCCGAGGTAGGAACCGCCGTGACTGCCGTGTAGAGGGTATTCAGCTCCGTATCGTAAACAACCTCTTCCACAGAAACCTTTACCAGACCGCAGTCAACCTCCGTGAAATCACCTTCCAGGGTGAAATACTTGGTGGTATCTGCAGAAAGCTCCTGTTCCATGGCCACTTTCAGGTAATTTTCAATGGGGAGGACTTCTTCTGCCTCCTCAGCGAGAACGCTCAGCGGAGAGACCATCATGAGACCGGCCATCAAACCGGCAGCCATCTTGTGCATGTTCATGTTCATCTTCTATTCCTCCTTTTCTTTGTGCGCTGTTTTACGCACCATCTATACAACGCAGAAATAACAGTGTTTCTTCCCGAAAAGCAAAATTCATTTCAAAATTATTCTAAAATCATTTCAAAGTGCTTACTCATCTTCCAAAGAAGACATTCTTGCAATGCGGTTAAGCTCCTTCACGAAAGTTTCCACATTGATGACCTTGTTGGCATACTGCTCCTCAAGAGATTGTAACTGGATGGTTGCCTCCGTGCTGGAATTGAACGCATTCGGTGTTTCAAAGAAGAAATAGGGTTCCTTCTCGCGGTAGCTGGCCAGCTTCGCCGCTGAAACAAGATACTTCAAATCATCGGATTCATCTTCCTCAAGCATCTGCTGCCACTTTGCCAGCTCATCTTCCAAAGCAAGACGTTCATCAGTAGAAAGCGTTGTGTCCTTCAACTTTTCTTCCGTTTCAGTGATGTATTGTTTATCTACATTTACTGCATATTCATAGGTATCACTGATCTTAGGCTCTACATCAACATACAGCAGTTCTCTTGCATAGGAAGCTGAGTTTTCTTCACCAGCTAGTACCGATTCCAAATATTGAATGGCAAGTTCCGTTTGTTCACTGCCTGAGTAAACAGCGTACATTTCAACAACTGCTTTGAGCAGTGCAGGCTGTTGGTCATTCAAGCGGAAGCAGATAATTCTGCTTGCATCTGTAGGCCAACTTCCCTGGGCTGCCGTTTCAACAATGCCGATGCCAATACCGGAATCAGTGTCGCGGGGCTTCGTTTCAAGGGAATAAATTCTTCTGCCTACCGTCATGCAACGTTCCAGCAATGCAATCAGTTCTTGATTATCGAAATTCAATGTTTCGCCGGCGTACTGTGTTTGTGAAATATAGCTGTCAATCAGCAATGAAATAAGCCATGCACTGTAGTTGCCTTCCGCATAAAGGCTAGGATCCCAGCCTGCACGAAACCGTACGCCTTCATAGACACCGTTTTCTTCAATTAAGTCACACCAGCGTTCTGCAAGGTCAAGAAATTCAGGAAATGACTGCGGAGCGTTTTCCTCTTCCATTCCGCATTTCGCCAATGCATCTCGGTTGATGACCGTATTGCGGAACGAGATTCCAAAAGGAACTGCATAAATGTGCCCGTCCTTCATGCCAAGTGCCGCAATATTGGGATACATTTGAGCCATAACGTTTGCAATAATGGTACTATCCGACAAATCAACGCAATAACCTTTTTCCATCAAGGAAGACCAATTATAAGAATTTGTTGACAGACTAAATGTATCGCAGGTGAATTCTTTTAGATTTAACGCATTTGCAAAAGTCGATGTTGTTTCATACCACTGTGAACAACGTTCCACCGAAACGCCTGAATGAGAGCGCACAAATGTATTGTATCCATCGCATTCCTGATCTAGTGTGCCGTAGCAAAAGAGCGTTGTTGCTTGTGCCGGAACAAGCATCATAGACAGAAGCGCAACAGTCAGGAGAAGGGCTGTTTTTTTCAATATCGTCATCCTCTTTTCTGCATCCATAAGAAAGCAACTGAGAGGGCATTCAAAGATGCCCTCTCAGTATTTTAAGAGCAGTTCATCAATTATGGAATTGTCCTGCTACAGTAAGGACACCGGAATCTCTGTCGTCCATACGACCAGCCAAATACACGCTTGCTTTTCCTTGGCCGTACCCAGACTTGTAGGCATGATAGGCCGTAGAGGCAGAGTCATACACGTAAAGTGAACTTGCATAAACTCCAGGAGCAGAATAGACTCGAACAACAGCTCGCTTTGTTGAGCTCAGATTATTGCTACCCCAAGTAATATGCCAGTTTTCCCCTGACGATTTTGCAGAATCACTCCAACGGATAAAGTTAACCTTTTCGCTTCCACTGTACTGAAAATTCACTGAAGCCGAAGCAAGTGAAACAGAGCACATGATCACCAGACCAAGTACAAAAGCAATGAATTTTTTCATGGGCAAGATGCTCCTTTCTGCTACATAGGGTTGAAAAAGTCGAATAGTATCAAGTTGCTTACGGATCACCACAATGGTGCACTATTGACATTCACCACACTTTCTTTCATACTTGCTAATTTGCAGTATAGAAAGTCAATGTAAAATTTGCAGACCATTTATGGTAAAATCTACGTAAAATGTCTTATGCTAATTTCATTGCTCATTCAATCCTTATGCAAAACATTGCAGCGGCCACACATTATTCATCTTCCAAAGAAGACATTCTTGCAATGCGGTTAAGCTCCTTCACGAAAGTTGTTGTATTTCATACCAAAAGGCAGACCCTCGCCATCTGCAAAGGTCTGCCTTCATGATTCTTAAGCGGCTTACACAGCCAATTCACCGTTCACGTACACGCGGCGGGCACGAGCCTGAATATCCCGCAGGGGATTGCCTTCAAAGATCACCACATCGGCATCCTTGCCGGCTTCCAGCGAACCCACACGGTCTGCAATGCCTGCCACCTTGGCGGGGTTCAGGGTAATGGCGCGCCATGCAGATTCTTCCTTCATGCCGTCTTTGATGGCAAGGCCGGCACACAGGGGCAGATACTCCAGCGGAATCACGGGGGCATCAGTGATGATGCATACCAGCAGTCCCGCCTCGTCCAGCACACCGGGGGTAGTGAAGGACTTATTCTTCAGCTCAAACTTCGACTTGGAGCCAAGGCTGGGGCCCACCAGCACAGGCTTGCCGGCCTTCACCAATTCTGGAATAATCAATTGACCGTCCGTGCAATGATCCAGCGAAATGTCCAGGTCAAATTCCTTGGCAATGCGGATCGCCGTGAGGATGTCATTCGCCTGATGAGCGTGCGCCTTCAGAGGAATCTGATGACGTGCCACGGGCAGCAGGGCTTCCAGCTTGGGATCATAGGGGCGCTTCTTGGTGGGATCTGCTTCCGCCTCGTCCACTTCCTTGGCATAGTTGAAAGCCTTCACCAGCGTGGTGCGGAGCAGGGCGGCAACACCCATGCGGGTCATGGGTTCCTTGCCCTTCTGGCCATAGCACTCCTTGGGATTTTCACCGAAAGCAATCTTCATGGCCACCGGGTCGCGGATGATCATATCATCCACGCAATTTCCCTTGAGCTTCAGGGCGCAGAAGGTGCCGCCAATGACGTTGGCAGAACCGGGACCCGTGACCGCGGTGGTCACGCCGCCCATGAGGGCATTGTGCACGCCCTCGTCCTGGGGATAGAAGCCGTCCGAGCCGCGCATTTCCGGCGTAATGGGATCAACGATCTCATTCACGTCCTCGCCTTCCCAGCGAACGGTTTCACCGATAAGGCCAATGTGGCAGTGTGCATCCACAAAGCCGGGCGTGACCAAGCAACCCGTGGCATCGACCACTTCTGTACCTTCCGGCACAGGCAGATTCTTGCCCACCGCAACGATCTTGCCGCCGTCCATCAGGACTTCGCCGTTTTCAATGTCAGGAGAGGCAATCGGCTTCACCGTGCCGCCTTTGATCAGGATCATGGGATCAGCTCCTTCTTATCTCAGGTTTAATCCATCGTAAAGCATCCGTCTTCAGTAAACGTTACTTTGGTTTCGTAGAACGTCCGCAGGGCATCGGTCATGTAGGTCAAATCCTTGGTGCCGGCGGTTTCGTAGGTGGAATGCATGGCCAGCTGTGCCAGGCCGATATCTACCGTATTCATGGCAACATGGGCGTTGACAAACTTGCCCAGTGTGGAACCGCCGGCCAGATTGGACAGGTTGGTGAAGTGCTGAACCGGCACGTTCGCCTTTTCGCAGATGCAGGTGAACACCGCATCGGACACGGCATCCGTGGTGTACGACTGGTTGGCGTTGTGCTTGATGACCACGCCGCCGTTCATCCACGTGCGGTTGTCCGCATCGTACTTTTCGGGATGATTGGGATGCACCGCATGGGCATTGTCTGCCGAAATGGCAAAACTGCCTGCAATCAAGGCACGGGTCTTGGCGTCGTCTGCCCCCAGTGCCGCGGCAACACGGAAGAGCACGTCCGTCAGAAAGGTGCTGTCTGCGCCCTGCTTGGTGCGGCTGCCCACTTCTTCATTGTCAAAGAGCGCATACACTGCCGTGTTGGCGCAGTTCTTGGCCTCCACAAAGGCCTCCAAAGACGTGTAAGCGCACTCCAGGTCATCAATGCGGGGGCAGGAGATGAATTCACCGTTGGCGCCCCACACCGTACCGGGCATCCGATTGTACAGGAACAGATCGCAAGCCACCACGTCTTCCGGCTTCACGCCGCACTGCTCGGCGACTTCCTTTGCCAGCGCGCCCTCCGCGGTTTCGTCCCCGTACAGGGGCAGAAGATCCACCTGGGGATCAAACTTAAAGCCATCGTTCATTTCACGGTTGAAGTG
>CAVBFK010000111.1:0-3141 GCA_963594395.1 Lachnospiraceae bacterium | reverse complement strand
TATACATAAGACATGAATTCACGGTCGTTACACAGCGACGCACCCGATACATGACCGTGAATTTCCAAAGTAAACGCCACTGTGGCATTTACTTTGGAAATTCACTCTTCCCCCCAAATGGGGCAAAAAGCCCACAAAGGGATTGCAAAAGGAGCAAAAATACGGTATGATAATCGAGTAGCGTGTGTCTTCCTATAGGCACACCTTTTGATACTCTGCAGGATGTACTGGCATGGGAATGTGAGAAGGGAGAGCTGCGGCGAGAAGAAGTCAGCACTTTGCACTACCGCGTTGGGTTACTCTCATTGTGCAGCAATGCTGCACCCTTTGACGTATCGTGAAACAATAAAGAAGACGAATTTCTAAGTACAATTGTAGGAGAGAATAAAATGGAACATATGGGCCTCAACAAGCAGCAGGTCGAAGAAAGCCGCAAGCTTCATGGCGCCAACACGTTGACGGAGATCCCGCCGGAACCCCTGTGGAAGAAGATCCTCAAGGGCTTCAAGGATCCCATGATCATGATTCTGCTGGTGGCGCTGGTTATTCAGGTTGTTCTGGTGCTCATGCATAAATCCGAATGGTATGAGCCTGTCGGCATTTTGGTTGCCATCATGATTGCTAATTGCGTCAGCTCCGTCAGTGAGAGCCAACAGGAAGGCAAAGCATCTGCCCTGAAGGCAGAAGAGCAGGCCAAGGAAATGGCCAAGGTCGTCCGCGACGGCAAGCTGACGGAGATTCACATCAGCGAAATCGTGGTGGGTGATATCATCTACCTGCAGTCCGGTGATAAGATTGCCGCTGACGGCGAGATCGTTGAAGGCAGCATCAAGGTGGACCAGGCTTCCCTGAACGGTGAAACCGAGGAAGCAAGCAAGCAGGTCAATGCCCAGGGCGAAAGCTATGACACCAAGGATCTGCTGAACCTGTACTACGTCTACCGCGGCACGGTGGTATGCGGCGGCGAAGCGTACATGGAAGTCAAGGTCGTTGGCGACAAGACCCTCTTTGGCGAGCTGGCACTGGAAGTGCAGGAAGATACCCGCAAGACCCCTCTGCAGGTGAAGCTGGGCAAGCTTGCCAAGCAGATTACCACCTTCGGCTACGTGGGTGCTATCGCTATTATCGTCAGCATCTTTGCCAAGGCGATCATTTCCGGGAAGGAACTCAATGATTTTGCAGAATGGCTGTCCCTGGCCATTGAAGCCGTCACCGTGGCTGTGACCGTGATTGTGTGCGCCGTGCCCGAGGGTCTGCCCATGTTGACCAGCATTCTGCTGAGCTATCAGAGCATGCGCATGATCAAGGACAACGTGCTTGTCCACAAGATCAACGGCTTGGAAACTGCCGGTTCCCTGTCCCTGCTCTTCTCAGATAAGACGGGTACCATCACCGAGGGCAAGCTCAGCGTGGTGGAAGTTTCTACCGGTAACGTCCGCAAGTTCAATTCCATGCAGGAAATGCCCCGTGCCTTCAAGGATCATGTGGTGGTGGGCATCGGCCTGAACAACTCTTCCTCCTATTCGGACGGCAAGATTATCGGTGGCAACTTCACCGACCGTGCCTTGATGAACTTCTTGGCAGATGGCGAAGCAACCAACGATATGGCACGGCAGGATGTGGCGAATTTCAACGCATTCGATTCTGCTAAGAAGTATTCGACTGTGACCATCGCCCGCGACGGCCACAAGACAACCTATATCAAGGGCGCTCCTGAGAAGATCATTGAGCGCTGCACGACTTATCTGGATGAAAACGGCAACGAGAAGCCTCTGACCGAGCGTGCCTTCCTGAACACCTACATGGACGAGCAGGCCGGACGCTCCATGCGTCTGCTGGCAGTGGCCAAGTGTGATGGTGACAACGCCGACGGCGAGGGTCTGACCCTGGTGTGCGTGCTGTCTATCCGCGACAACGTCCGCAAGGAAGCAGTCGATGCTATTCGCGAAGTGCAGGATGCCGGCATTCAGGTAGTGATGGTGACCGGTGACCGTAAGGAAACCGCTGTGGCCATCGCCAAGGAAGCAGGCCTTCTGAAGAGCAACACCGACGTGGCGCTGACCAGTGCAGAGCTGGGTGAACTGTCTGACGATGAGCTGAAGAAGGTCATCCCCAACCTGCGCGTCGTGTCCCGTGCCCTGCCTACCGATAAGAGCCGCCTGGTGCGGTGCGCTCAGGAAATCGGCATGGTGGTTGGCATGACCGGTGACGGCGTCAACGACTCTCCTGCCTTGAAGAAGGCAGACGTTGGTTTCGCCATGGGTTCCGGCACAGAAGTGGCTAAAGAAGCCGGCGACATCACCATCCTGGATGATAACTTCCTCTCCATTGAGAAGGCTATCCTCTATGGCCGTACCATGTTCAAGTCCATCCGTAAGTTCCTGATCTTCCAGCTGACGGTGAACGTTGCCGCTGTGCTGATCTGCTTCCTGGCGCCTCTGCTGGGTGAGAACGAGATCCTCACGGTCATTCAGCTGCTGTTCGTCAACCTGGCCATGGACACCCTGGCCGCTATCGCCTTCGGCAGCGAGCCTGCTTTGAAGGAGTACATGCGCGAGAAGCCCGTGGCTCGTGACGCTTCCATTGTGACCAAGAAGATGTTCAGCGAAGTCATCGTTGGCGCTCTGTACATCACGGTGGTGTGCCTGTGCCTGCGCTTCGTGCCCTTCTTCCAGAACCTCTTGGGCGCCGTTTCCGCAGCCGGCAAGGTCGACACGGTGCTGTTGGATTCTGCTGTGTTTGCAACCTTCATGATGGCCATTGCCTTCAACGGCTTCAATGCACGGACAGAGCACGTGAACGCCTTTGAACATCTGGAACGCAATAAGAACTTCCTCCGCGTCATGGGTTCTATCTTCCTGCTCCAGTTTGTCTTCGTCACCTTTGGCGGTGCAGTGCTGGAGGTGGAGGCCATGAGCGCTGTCAACTGGCTGATCTGCGCGGCCCTGGCCTTCCTGATTATCCCCGTGGATATGCTCCGCAAGAAGCTGAGCAAGTAAGTGAATAAACGAACGGACAGCACCGAAATGGTGCTGTCCGTTTTCTTTGAATATGCAAACTGATAGGAAGTAAAAACAATGAATGAAAGAAAACGTCTTCGGCTTAGCTATAATGCACCCGCTGTATTGACATTTGTGTTAG
>CAVBFK010000110.1:0-8703 GCA_963594395.1 Lachnospiraceae bacterium | reverse complement strand
GAATCTCAGGAAGATATCGGTGCACGCCGCCTGCATGCCGTGTTTGAAGAACTGCTGGAGGATATCTCCTTCAATGCAGGGGATGAGGACATGCCGCCTGTGGAGCTGAACATCACGGGGGATTATGTTCGCCAGCATCTGCAGGGCGAAAGCGTTGCAAAGGACATCCACCGCTACATTCTCTAATTGTGATTGTGCAAAGGCTTGACAATCAACAAACTTTGGGTGGCGTTGGAGGGCTCGCAAGCCCTTCAACTCTAGATCGAAAATCGGCGACATGTGCGGCGATTTTCGCAACGATCCGTATGGATCGTGTCCTTACACGAATGAACGGCCGGGAGAACGGTTTACCGTTCGACCAGTGAATGAGTGCAAATCTCGACAAAGTGGCAAAAAGCCACTTTGTCGATGCCTAAGACCGTCTGTCGCAAGTCAGACGGTTTTTTTCGTGTCGCAAATCTTCCTTTTCAGAAGCATTCATGATATAATGGCCTCTGTAAATAAGGAGACCGAAGGAGGCTGGCAACTATGCGGCAGATTGGCTTGATTGGCGCCGGCAATATGGGCGGCGCAATTTTGCACGGTGTGGTGGCAGATGGCTCGATCCGTGCTTCCCAGCTGATGGTTTATGACACGAATCAGAAGAAGACAGACGACTTGGCAAATGAACTTCCGGGACTCCGCGTGGCGGTGGACGGCAACGATCTGGCTCGCCAATGTGATGTGATTATCCTGGCTGTCAAGCCGCATTTCATCATGAATGTAATTGACGGCATTCGCGGCAGTCTGAATGGCAAGGCCGTCATCTCCATTGCCGCCGGCTGGACGGTTTCCATGCTGGCTGATGCGCTGGACGGAACAGGTGCAACCTATCTCCGTGTCATGCCGAATACGCCGGCCATGGTAGGCGAGGGAATGACCGCCCTGTGCGATGACTCCACCTTTAGCAAGGAAGATTTCGCCTTTGCCAAATCGCTCTTTGATGCCCTAGGCCGTACTGTGGTACTGCCTGAGCGCTTGTTTGACGGTGTCACTGCCATCAGCGGCTCCAGCCCTGCTTATGTTTTCATGATGATCGAAGCCATGGCCGATGCAGGCGTGAAGGAAGGCCTTCCGCGTGCTTGTGCTTATGAAATGGCCGCGCAGGCTGTGCTGGGTTCGGCCTTGATGGTGCTGTCTTCCGGCACGCATCCTGCCGCACTGAAGGACGCCGTGTGTTCTCCCGGCGGAACGACCATTGATGCAGTGGCCGTGCTGGAGAAGAAGGGCTTCCGTTCTGCCATTATGGAGGCCATGGCGGCCTGCGCCGATAAGTCTCGTGAGATGTCCAAATAAGGAGTAAACTAACATGAGTGAAGCCCCGCGTAAGCAAGTGAATATCTACACGGATGGTGCATGCTCAGGCAATCCCGGCCCCGGCGGATGGGGATGCATCTTGGAGTTCGGCCAGCATCGCAAGGAAATGAGCGGTTTTGTCGCAGGAACGACGAATAACCGCATGGAGCTCTTTGCCGCTATCAGCGCACTGGGCGCCTTGAAAGAGCCTTGTGATGTGAAATTGTACTCCGACAGCAACTATCTGGTTCAGGCTTTCAATGACCACTGGATTGACGGCTGGGTCAAAAGGGGATGGAAGACCTCTAACGGCACGCCTGTTGAGAACAAAGATCTGTGGTTCATTCTGATGGCACAGACAAAGAAGCATCATGTGAAATTTATTAAGGTGAAAGGCCATGCCGATCATCCTGAAAACAATCGCTGTGATGAACTTGCAACAGGCGCCATTGAAGAATATCGCCGAATCAACACCCCTCATGAGGACGAAAAATAAGCAAAATCCCGTCTTATAAGAAGCACAACCCGGGAGCAGGGGATGCCCATCCGGGTGTGCCTTTCCATTTGTAACTATTCGCTAAACCTTAGTTTCACGAATAGTTATGACCATTTTGAAAGGAATAGACCCTATGGCCGACTTTTCTTACCGTGACAAGGTTGATGCTGAGCGAATTATCCGGATTCGCGAAATTTGCCGCGACCTTCCGCCGGCTTGCTATGATTTCATTTCTGCCATCACCGTAACCACCGGTACCTTCACACGTTTGGCTTATTCCATGGACATGCGCACGTTTTTTCAATTTCTGCAATCGGAACGTGTCGCGTTTTCCCACAAGCCCCTGTACCTTTTTACGGATGCAGACCTCGCCTCCGTGTCTCAGAGCGATTTAGCCGCCTATGTGGATTACCTGACGCTCTACTATAAAAATGACGCCGATTCACAATCTCAGCCGCTAAAGCCGCTGGTCAACCATGAACTGGCCATCAAGCGCAAATTGTGCTCTCTGCGGGCTTTCTACGAATATCTCTTTATGAATCAGCGCGTACCGTCCAACGTGACGCAGCTCATTGCATTGCCCAAGGTTCATGAAAAGCCCATCATCAGACTGTCTGAACCTGAAATGACGCGATTGCTGTCCGTTGCGGCTACCGGTGAAAAGCTCACGGAACGTCAGCAGAAATACCAAAAGCTGACAGCTAAGCGTGATTATGCGATGCTGTCACTGTTTCTAGGCACCGGCATCCGTGTGTCCGAGTGTGTCGGGCTCAATATTGCAGATCTGAATATGGAAGATAATGCCTTCCTTGTGACCCGCAAGGGCGGCAATCAGGTGGTGCTTTACTTTCCGGCAGAAGTGGCAGACGCGTTGGCCGCTTATCTGGAAGAGCGCGAGAAAATCGAGGCGCTTCCCGGTCACGAAGATGCCCTGTTCCTTTCCCTGCAGAAGCGGCGCATCACACAGCGCGCGGTACAGCAGCTTGTGAAGAAATATGCCGCCGTCGCAGCGCCGCTGAAGCCAAAGATCAGCCCGCATAAGCTGCGCAGTACCTTCGCAACCAATCTGTACGGCGCCACCGGCGACATCTATCTGGTGGCCGATGTGCTGGGGCATTCCTCCGTGGAAACGACGCGAAAGCACTACGCCGACATGCGTGAGGAGCATCGCAAAAACGCGGTCAACTTCGTAAAGCTCCCCGGACATGAAGAAACTTCCGCGTCTGAGCAAGACAGTAGCCGTGAAAATCCGGCTGAACATCACGAAGATTGAAGTCTTCAAAAACGAAACACGAGAGGTTCTTCAATGATCCTCTCGTGTTTCTTGTTTACTGCTTGTCCTCGCCATGCTTGCGAAGATATTCGCTTTCCAGCTCAATATCATCCACAGCAATAGCGCGATAGTCTTCATCACCGCGGACGCATTTCATACAATTATCGCAAATCTTTGTCGGATCAAGGTCACAGCGGTCACATTCACCGCAGCCGATGCACACCCGATCGTACAAGACGCATTGCTTCTGTTCCTTCATTGGCCATGCTCCCTCCTACGGATTTATTATACCACAACTCACTTCGCCATGCAATGCGCATAAGAAGATGGCCAAATGCGGAAAAGACCGAAGTTTTGCATGGAAACAGTTCCTTATAGCTTTGATTTTTTTCATGGGTTGTGATAGAATAGAGCGAATGAAACTACAACACAAGGCGGCGATGATCATGCAACGACCCCGTGGCGATAACCAGCAACGTATTCTTGATTTTATCAAGTCTGAAATTCAGACCAAAGGCTATCCGCCGAGCGTCCGCGAAATCGCCAATGCTGTTGGCTTAAAGTCTACCTCCACGGTTCACGGACATTTGCAGCGCCTTGAAAAGCGCGGTCTCCTTCATCGTGACGCCATGAAGCCCCGTGCTATGGAGGTCGTTGGCGATCCTAGCTTTGTTCGCAATGCGACGGTCGCTGTGCCTGTGGTTGGCCACGTGCAGGCGGGTCTGCCCATTCTTGCAGAGCAGAACCTGGAAGATTATGTGCCGATCCCTGAAGTGATGCTTGGCCGCGGCGATCATTTTATTCTGCGCGTCCATGGCGACAGCATGATTAACGCCGGTATTATGGACGGCGACTATATTATTGTTCAGCAGCAGAATCATGCTTCCAATGGCGATATTATCGTTGCTATGATTGATGATTCCGCTACCGTGAAGCGCTTTTATAAAGAAGACGGCGGAGTATACCGTCTACAGCCGGAGAATCCTACGATGGAGCCGATTTATACCAAAGAGCTGACCATCGTCGGTGAGGTTGTCTCCCTGTTCCGGCTGATCAAATAAACTGGAGGTGTCCACTTGATCAGTGCTGAAGAAAGGAAACGTCGCGTCGCTATCCCTACCTACAGCCTGGGCGAAGAGCTCATCAGCTCCATTTCCCATGGTGTTGGTGCACTGCTCGGCATTGCCGCCTTGGTGCTCTGTATTGTAAAGAGTTGCAACCCTTTGGATGGGTTCAAACTTGCTTCTTCTATCGTGTTTGGTACAACGACCGTTATCCTTTATCTGATGAGTTGCCTGTACCATGCACTGAAAGTTAACCGTGCCAAGCGTGTTTTTCGTGTATTTGATCACTGTACCATCTTTTTGCTGATTGCCGGAACCTACACGCCCTTTACCTTGGTGACGCTGCGTAATGGCGTTGGTTGGTGGCTATTCGGCGTTATCTGGCTCATTGCAGTCGTAGGCATTGTGCTGAATGCCGTGAGCCTGAAGAAATTTGCCAAGGTTTCCGTAGCATGTTATTTGATTATGGGCTGGATGGTTCTGTTTTCCTTCCCGCAGTTGAAGACACTGCTCGATCCCCGCGGCATTACGCTGCTGGTAGCCGGCGGCTGTGTGTATACCCTTGGCGCCATTCTGTATGGCATTGGCTCAAAGAAGAAGTATTTCCACTCAATCTTTCACTTCTTCTGCCTGGGCGGCACAGTGCTGCACTTCTTCGCCATTTATTTATATGTCCTTTAATGTGAAAAGAGGGTAAATACGATGCATGACTCCCCTGCCTGGCCGTCCGATAAGAAAGCTCTGTATCAACTTCTGCATGACCAGATGGCGGCTCTGGCAGAAGGATGCTCCAGTCCCCTGGCCTGCATGGCAAACTGCGCCGCGCTCCTGTGGGAAGCCATGCCGGATATCAACTGGGCTGGATTCTATCTGCTGAAGGGCAATGAGCTGATTCTTGGGCCTTTCCAAGGCAAAGTTGCCTGCACCACCATCCGCATCGGACGCGGCGTGTGCGGCACTGCTGTAGCTGAAAAGAAGATTCAGCTTGTTCCGGCTGTGCATCAGTTTCCGGGACACATTGCCTGTGACAGCGCGTCCAATTCAGAAATCGTTCTTCCGCTGATTTTTCAGAATGTACTGTACGGCGTCATGGACATTGACAGTCCCCTACTCGCGCGCTTTGATGAGGATGATCTACAGGGCTTAAGTCAACTTTGCCATGTACTCGCATCGGCATCGTGGAAGGAAGGTTTGCTTTAATGCCCGCAAAGGTGGAGCTTCGTCCCTTCAGCCGTGCGGAATATCACGCCTTTTATGCAGACTACGTGCCGGATCCCATGATGACTTCCCAACCGTTTCATTATCGGAAAGCCTATGCAGATCGGTGCTATGACATGGAGCTTCAGCGTCAAAGCTGGTATCCGGTCTTCGGCATCTTTCTGACCGATGGTGAATGCATTGGGGCTCTGTCGCTGAAGTATGTGGATTCCAGCGAGAAGATCTGCGAAATCGGCATCATTCTCCGGGACGATACCTGCAAGAACCGCGGCTATGGTACCATGGCCATGTTGGAAGGTATCGCCATGGCAAGAGACCGTTATGGTATGCGAACCATCTGCGCCAATACCGCTGATGCTAATGTGCGCATGAAGCATGTCCTCGGGAAACTCGGATTCCGCCTTTCGGCAAGCCGGATGATGTCCTGCAATTTGTTTTCCGAAGAAGAATTACTGCACTATGTGCTGGATTAACAAGTGAGCAACAAAATAAGAAGTCGGGCATCCATTGCGGGTGTCCGACTTCTTTGTTAGATCTTCTTATTCGTCGTCACTGTCATCCTTCTTCGCGGATGCAATGATCTTCTCAGCCACATTCGGCGGTACGTCCTCATAACGTTCAAACTTCATGGTGAAGGAACCACGTGCCTGGGTCATGGAGCGCAGATCCGTTGCATACTTGAACATTTCTGCCAAGGGTGCCTCAGCCTCCACCTGCTGCATGCCGTCAATCTGGTTCATGCCAATGATGCGGCCGCGGCGCTTGTTCATGTCGCCCATGATGTCGCCCATGTACTCGTCCGGCACGATGACTTCCACGTGCATAATCGGCTCCATCAGCACAGGATTTGCTTCCATGCAACCCTTCTTGTAAGCAATGCGAGCGGCCGTCTTGAAGGCCATTTCGGAAGAATCCACCGGATGATACGAGCCATCATACAGCTTTGCATGAACGCCGACCATCGGATAGCCTGCCAGCACGCCGTGTGCCATATTCTCGCGCAAGCCCTTCTCAACGGAAGGAATGAAGTTGCGAGGCACCACGCCGCCCACCACAGCATCTTCAAACTCGAAGTCCGTGCCGTTCAGTGCAGGCGAGAACTCGATCCACACATCACCAAACTGGCCATGACCGCCCGTCTGCTTCTTGTGACGGCCTTCGACCTTCACCACCTTGCGGATGGTCTCACGATACGGGATCTTGGGATCCTGCAACACAGCGTTAGCACCAAACTTAGCAGCCAGCTTGTTGCGGATCACATCCAGATGCATTTCGCCCTGGCCGGAAAGCAACGTTTCCGTAGTCTCCGTATTCTTCTCCAGCTTAATGGACGGATCTTCTTCCATCAAGCGTGCCAGACCGGAGAAGACCTTATCTTCTTCACCCTGCTTAGCCGCATACACAGCCTTGCTCATGCAGGTAGGCGGGAAGGCCAGTGTCGGGTACTGGATGGGATCATTGTAGTCTGCCAGCGTGTCGCCCGTGGAGGTGAACTGCAGCTTGGACAGTGCGCCCAGGTCACCGGCGTGCAACTGCTGCTTTGCAATCTGCTTCTTGCCGCGCAGGATAAAGATGCCGCCCGTCTTCTCCGTCTTATCCTTATTCACGTTATACAGGATTGTGGAGCTGGTCAGCATACCGGAGAAGATACGGAACAGGGACAGCTTGCCCACGAAGGGATCAGCAATGGTCTTGTAGATGAATGCAGAGAAAGGCTGATCATCCGTGCAGACGCGAACCTTTGCCTCACCGGTGCGGGGATTGAAGCCATCATGCTCAATGCCGGCATGAGCAGGAGACGGCAGATACTTCGCCATCAAGTCCATCATGCGGGCGATACCAACGCCCGTCACGGCAGACACAGCGCATACAGGAACGATACTACCGTCCTTCATGCCCTTGCGGAAGCCCTTCAGAATTTCGTCATAATTCAGTTCGCCTTCGTCAAGGTACTTCATCATCAGGTCATCGTCTGCGGCGGCGGCCTGCTCAGTCAAATAATCAAAAGCGCGGTCAACCTTATCCTTCATGTTTTCAGGCATCGGCACTTCTACACTCTTCTTATAGGCGCCTTCATAGGCTTTCTTCTCCAGGACGTTTACAACGCCGCGGAAGCTTTCGCCATCGCCGATCGGCATCAGCACAGGCACAACACAGCTACCGTGACGATCACGGAGCTGCTGGGTTACCTTATCGAAGTTCGCATGCTCGCGATCCATCTGGTTCACAACAAACATACGGCCAACGCCGCTCTTGACGGCATACTTAAAGGCCTTTTCAGCGCCGACGTTAAAGCCCGTCACAGCGCTGACAACAATGCAAGCGGTCTCCACAACACGCAGAGGACCGGTCATCTCGCCGATAAAATCAAAATAACCGGGAACGTCGATAACGTTAAGCATCTTGTCGTTCCAGTCAATGGGGGCGCAAGCGGCACTAATCGAGCACTTACGCTTGATCTCTTCAGCTTCAAAGTCGGTCGTTGTCGTTCCGTCTTCGACTTTGCCCTGACGATCAATGATGCCAGCGGCGAAGAGCATTGCTTCCGTTAAAGTCGTCTTGCCCTCGCCGCCATGTCCCATGAGGGCGATGTTGCGAATGTTTGAGGTCAAATAATCAGCCATGATCCGTTTCCTCCTTGTATAATATGGATTTCACCCATGGGTATTAAATAAATACTTGACTTTTATTCATTACTCCATGTCGTTGTACGCATTATATCATAAAAATAACCAAAAGAAAAGCTTTGAATATCATCAAAGCTTATCTTTGGCACTTTTGTATAAGGTTTATTTGTGATATTTGGTTTATTCCACGCCAGAATTAGTGAATATTCTTCCGTGCAAGGTTCAGGAGCTCCTGCATACATACAAGATCCTCTGCTTTAGGACTGCTGGAAAGGAGCGTCACGCTCCCCTTTTCGCTCCGGTTTAAGAGATTCTGCTGTTCCAGCACTCGGTGAAGCTGCCGCGCTGTTCCCTCGTTGCCATCCATGATTTGAACAGATACGGGAAGAATCTCCTCAAGCAACGGACGAAGAAACACGTAGTGCGTGCAACCCAGCACCACGGCATCCACCTTTGACAGATCCACCTGCTCCAATGCATGAAGAAGATACTTCTTTGCGGCATCAAAGTCCTTTTGCTCCACCAGTTCCATAAGTCCCGGGCAAGGCATGGGGACGGCGCCCTCTCCGTAGCGCTCCATCAAGGATTGAAACTTCGGCAATCGAAGCGTAACAGGCGTTGCCAGCACAAGAATCTCACCACCATGGCGCGCCATTGCTGCGGGTTTCAGCGCAGGTTCCATACCAATAA
>CAVBFK010000109.1:0-4196 GCA_963594395.1 Lachnospiraceae bacterium | reverse complement strand
TTCGCAGTCTGCCCAGCCGCCGTCAAAGCTGACGGAAACGCCTGCTTCCTTAGCGGCCATTCTTGCCTGCATCTGTTCTTCCGCAGCCACAAACCGTCCGGGACAAGGCCTGAACAGCTTGTCTGCCCGCATTGCTTCCTGCTTTAATCGCAGGAGAAGCGCATCATCCGTGCGCATCACCAGAAGATGCTCACGAAGCTGGTCAGCAGTCTGGAGACCAGCTCCACCAGCAGCCAAGCCACCACGGGAGACCAGTCAAAGATCTGCCAGCGTGCGGGAAGCTTGGCCACCAGCACCCGACGAATGGGGGTCAGCACAGGCTCGACAATGCGCTTCAGCAGCTCTGTCCAGCGATTGGCCGCCGGCTTCAGCCAGGACAGAAGCACATACAACAGCAGGCAAACATCAAACAGCCACAGAATCGCACGAATGATCTTGTACAACATCAGCATCAGCCGATCTCCCTCACTTTCTTCAGGTCATGCCCGCAAAGGGGCTTGTTGCCATTATTGACCGTAGCTCTGCTGCTCGCCCTGGGGATGGCGCATGGTGGCATACACCCCGCGGCGGGTATCAGAATTGTAAGAACCGCGCATTTCCGTCCGCTGGGTCTGCTCCCCGCGAACAGGAGATTGACGGTTGGTGTAGGACATTTTGGACGTGCGGTTCATGCTCTGGGGGCGGAAGCCTGCCGTTTGGTAAGGCTCCTGCTGCTGTTCCCAGCGGCGATCCGGCACGTAAGCGCCCCGCTCCTGGCGGTAGCTTTCCTGGGCGTCGTCCATCTCAGGCATCTGCATGCTGTCCCGCTCATTCCAGTGGGCAAAGGACTTATCCTGCATCACAAGCACCGTTTTGGGGGCGATCAGGTAGGCACGCTTCACTTGGGTAATCTTCGTCAGGGAGCACTCCAGGGTAAAGGCCGCGCCGGCCAGCATATCCAAACAGCGCTGGACGTCGGCCTCGTTGGCAATGCTCTCCGTATTCACAATGACGCTTTCCCCGTTCCGCATGAACTCAATGATGCGGAAGCAGGCCGCCACGCTCACCAGCTGCACAATACGCTCCACGTGGGCATAACCGCGGCGGTCATCGTCCACAAAGTTACTGCCGGGCATATAGCTGATATTATCCGGCATGGGCTGCTGCTGTGCCTGCTGGGGCTGATAGCCCTGATCCATGGGCTGCTGCTGATAAGGTTGATACCCCGTCTGCTGCATGGGCTGCTGATAGGTGCCGCCCATAGGCTGCTGCTGATAGGGCTGATACCCCGTCTGCTGCATAGGCTGCTGATACGTGCCGCCCATGGGTTGTTGGTAGGTACCACCCATAGGCTGCTGATACGTACTGCCCATGTTGCCCGTAAAGCCTGCCCACGGATCCTGCTGAGGCTGCTGCTGGGTATAGGGATCCTGCTGGGGCGCAAAATTCTGCGGCTGGGTCTGCTGCATCTGCCCATCCATGGCGTTGAACCGTCCCGTCATGCCGCTGGACGTACGGGGCTGAGACTGAGTCGACTGCTGAACGGGAATGCTCTGGGTAGAGAAGATGCTTCTTCCCTGTGCCTTCGCCGGGCGATAACCGCTGGTGCCGCCATTGGCCATGTTGGACACAACCTCCGGCTCTTCCTGCTTTCCGCCCCATGCCTTCCCGTTCACACGGTTCAGCAAGGAATCCTTCAATTCCTTGAATGTCATCTTTGATCCTCCCATGTTTGCTCGGGCACTCAGACCTTCAGGTCATAGTTCCGTGGGCCCATCAGCGCGCTACCGATGCGTACCATCGTTGCGCCGTGGCGTGCCGCGATCTTATAGTCTCCGGACATGCCCATGGAAAGCTCCTCCATGCTGACCCCGTCCACGCCTTCATCCCGAAGGTGCTCAAAGAGGGTACGCATATCGGCAAACAGTCCGGACAGCCGCTCTTCATCATCCATTTTAGGCATCACTGCCATCAGGCCCTGAACCTTCAGTCCCGGCAGTTTTGCCACATCCCTCAGCAGTTGCTCTGCATCCTCAGGCAGTACGCCGCCCTTTTGTGGTTCTCCCACCGGACTGACCTGCAAGAGCACAGGCATGACCAGTCCGTGCTTCTGCGCCTGACGGTCAATTTCTTCAGCTAAGGACAGCCTGTCCACAGAATGGATCAGGCATACATGTTCTATTATATATTTAACTTTGTTGCTTTGCAACCTGCCAATGAGGTGAATGCGAAATTTTTCTTCCAGCGAAGGCAGTTTCTCAACGACTTCCTGCACCCGATTTTCGCCGATATCCACCTGACACAAGCCCTGCAGGGGGAGAATTTCCTCTACGGGATGGGTCTTGGTGACCGCAATAATCTTCGGTGCGGAGAAGCCGCCCTTTTCCGCTTCCTGCTGAACGTCGCGGCGGATGATTTCCAGCCGCTCTTTCAATAGCGCTTCATCCATACTGTAGCCTCCTTAGTAGAGAACCACCGTTTGTCCCTCATAGAGCAAGCCCTGCTGAAGGGCGGACACATACACGTTATCGCCGTCTTCCAGAAGGACATTGACGGGGATGAACGTGCGGTTACTGCCGTCCAGCACCACCACACCGGTTGCGCCTTCATAGGTGTAGATGGCGCGGGCAGGCACCAGCAGGCTCTGCACGTATTCGCCCAGTTCAGCGGTGCAGGTGCGGGTATAGAGCATGGAGGAAACCGGGGCTTCCACCTTCAGCCGCACCAGCAGTTCGCCGCCGGAGCGGGTGGAAGACACCACCGTAGCGGACACCTGCATGTTTTCATACTTTTCCAGCTTTAGTTCATAGGTCTGGCCGTCCACGGGATTCCACTCAGAGTCCTTGGCCAGGAAGAGCACATACCAGGTGCCGTCCCGCACGATGCGGTAGATGGTGGTCTTGCTCTTTTGGGAAGTGGACTGTTCCGGCTTATTGCCCTGATACATGCTCCGCACTTCCGCAGGCGTAAAGTTCTCGTAGGTTTCCGCGGTCAGGCTATACTCATAGCCGTCGGAATAGAAGCTGACAATAGCCTCCTCGGTGGCCACGCACTGCTTGGTCCAACTGCTGATTCGCTGCAGCTGAGACTGTTCATCGTCATACAGACGGCTCAGTCGCTGATCCGTGGAGTATTTCTTCTTGAAATACTGCTGCCATGCGTCCACAGCGGCTTCCAGCAAGGATTCCTGATTCAGCAGATTACCCCGCTGGCCGGACATCATCTGGCGGAACTCCTTGGCGCGGTCCAGCACGTCACTGCGGAGCTGATCCATCTTGGCATCGGTGGTGGTCTCTTCTTCCAGCAGTTGCACCTGGTAGGTCTTGATGGAATCCCGGTAATTCTGCAGGGTCGTCATTTCCTTGGTGCTATAGCTGGTGGAATAAACGTTGCAGATATTGGAGCCGGTAGACACCACAGCGCCTTCCTGGGCCACGTAGTCAATGCTGGAGACGCTATCCGTATCGTAAGGGACTTCATCTCGAACGATGACGCAGTCGCCGGAATAGCGTGCACCCAGGGTACCTGCCTGGATCGTCGCATAGGCGGCGGTTTGCGGCGCAAAGGCGGTATAGACATACCATGCGGCAAAGCCGACCGCCACCACCACGAGAATGATCTGCCACAGCTGCATCTTCTTTTTCTTCGGCTTATACTGCTGAGGCGGTGTCATCTGATACATGGCATACTCCTTTCAAGGGCTTCGGAAAATCGGTCATGCCGTTTTTCCGCAAATTTGCTTTCATTCTTCTGCTTGCTCCATTTTTTCCCGGAGCTTGGCAAGCATCTTTCGTTCCATGCGGCTTACCTGCATCTGGCTTACGCCAAGGGCTTGGGCGCAATCCCGCTGGCCTTTGCGCTGAATGAAGCGCATTTCCAGCAAAGTTTGTTCCTTTTCCGTAAGCTGTTGTCGCACCCAGCGGAGCCAGTCGCTTTGCTCCACCTGTTCATAGCCCTGCTCATGGATGCCCAGCCTCTCCTCCAGCATTTGTGCATCCTCTTGGGACGAAGAGGGTTCGGAAAGGGAGGCGACCTGTGCGGCGCTGCGCTGATCCAGCAATTCCAGCATCGCATCCGGGGAAATCTGCATGGCGTTAGCGATCTCCATCATGGAGGGTTCGCGCTGGAGGCTCTGGGTCAGCTTTTCCTGTGTCTGCTGCATGCGGCGGAGCTCGCTGCGTGCGTCCCGGCTCAGTCGGATGGTGGTGCTTTTATCC
>CAVBFK010000108.1:0-5528 GCA_963594395.1 Lachnospiraceae bacterium | reverse complement strand
CTGGTAAAGGGCGTATCGATTCGTTCGCTCATGAAGATTCCTCCTTTGCAAAAAGAGGGTGGCGGTTATTCGCCGTCACCCGTGTCGGTCGTTTCGGTTTTTGCATCCGTCCGATTGTGAAGCTGTGCCAGAATGCTCTTCAGCTTCTCGGGAATGGGCAGACCCAAATGGGCGGCGTTTTCCAGCATGGAAACACCTTCGTTGGACAGGTAGAAGCAGATCACGGCACTGCGGAGCGCGTCGCCTGTGCCGACCACATGCAGGTCAACAATGTGCGCCACGCCAACCAGCATGATGATAAGCACCTTCTTGAAGATGCCCTTGAAGCCAACGGCGCTGGATAGCTCCTTGTCCACCACGGCGCACATAACGCCGGTGATGTAGTCCAGTACCATGAAGATGAGCAGTGCGGTCATCAAACCGTCAACACCTCCGATGAAGTAGCCGAGCCAGCCGCCGATGGCTGCGAAAGCCATCTGGAGCTTTGTCCAAATGAGATCAATAGAAAAATCACGCATGTTTTTATCCTCCTAATTTGTGTATGACAAAAGCCGCCTCGATAAGAAGCGGCTCATGCTTTAAGGTTCGCCAAGCCATATAGCCTGAATGCGAGTGTACTCATAGCTATATGTCCCGCCGGCAGATGTATAGATCATGCACCCTACGGTTTCACCGGCTTTGAGCGCCACCGTGCGCGTCAGCAGGGCTTCCGGGTAAACGATATTCAGTGGTACCGACACACGATTCAAGTCTCCCATGGAAAGAAAAGTCCGCCCTGTGAAGGCTGAAATGCCGCCGTAGCAGAACGTGATGAGGTACAGCCCTGCCTTTTCCGCCGTGAAGAGATGCAGGGTGGTGTAGCTTTCGTTACTGCTGGTGAAGCTCAGATTCAGCGACGAGTTCAGCGTGGTAACCGTAGGCTTTGAAGCAGTTCCGGTCGGAATCTCAAGCACCACATCACCTGTCTGACCGTTAATGCTCTGCACCGGGGCTTGTGCCTTTGCGTACGCCCCTAGCGTTGTGCCATGAGTGTACACTTCCCAGCTTGGTGAGATTTCCAGCGCGTTGGTGGTCTCTGCCACCTTGCCAAAGGCGATGCCCGAGCCATCCCGGTAGAAGTCCATGATCACCTGCTTGGTGCCAATGGAGACTGTCTGCTCTACGGTGCTCAGTGCGTCCTGCACACGGAGCTTGATATCGTAACTGCTGAGCGCATCGAAGGTTGGTGTGAGAAGCAGATCTGCCACAGAAATGACATAGCCATCAGGTGTTAGTTCCGTAGCTTCCACCCATGATTCAGCGACGGAGAGCTTGTAGAAAACAGTGCACGCCATGCTGTTCTTGTCTCCAATGGAGGAGACACTTGCCTTGGCAGAGATTCGCACGTGGGTGCCGTCCGTCTGGGCAGATGTGCCGTCTTCATTGCAACGCTCTGCTGTAAACTGAGACAAGGACGGTTGCGCATAATCCAGCACAGAGATGGTTTGCGTGGAGGTTGCAACTCGACCGCGGGAGTCTGTCACAGAAACGGTCAACGTTAAATCGCCCGCCGTATTCAGCGTGTTGCTGGTGAAACTTGACGCGGTATAGCTCACATCATCCAGCGTTGTACGATAGGCAGAAATCGAACTGCCTTGCACTCCGGCGGCAGTGATGGTGACCGCTAGTCTGCTTTTCGTTCGTAGGTAACCGCCAAAGGCATCTGCAATGTCTGCTGTGGCTTCATTGATTGAAACAGACGTAATTACCGGAACAACAGTCGCTGGCAAGGTCAGCGTGAACGTGCAGGTGTTGGTGGAGATGAGCGTTCCATTCACATAGGTGTCGCAGTAGAGAATACCCCAACCGGAGGTCGCATTGGGGATCTGTGAAGCCAGTGTCAGCGGTGGCGTCCAACTGCAGGAGTCGGTCACATCTGTTGCAATCGTTCCGCTGGCGGTTCCGTAGGCATACCGAAGGGTGTGGATCGCCGCGGTGCTCTGCCGATTGGTGTAGACGGTCACGGCAGTGCCCATCTCAAACGAAGTCTTCGATAGACTGGGCTTTGATGCGGCTTCCTCATAGGTGACTGAAATGGTGCATTCCGACCACTGCATGTAGTCCGTGGAGTAGCCGTGTGAGCTTTTCACAGGGTTCGGATTGTACAGACAGATGGTGTTGTTTCCGGCAGAAAAATAAGCGGCTAGATTCGTAAGCAAATCGCCGCTTAAGGTGTAGCTGGTGGTATTTCCGTAGAACGAGCCTGCAAAAGAGCCCAGTGCATCCCCGCAATAACCACTGCCTGTAATGCCTGCCTGAGAAACAGTCTGGTAGTTGGCTTTGCGCAAACAGGCTGTCTTGGAAGAACCAGCGCCGTAGCCGGCTTGAGATGCTGTGACCTGTAGTGTAATGCCTGTGATGATCTTGCCGCTGAGTGCCATGCCGGCAAAGTGAATAATACCCACGTAATTGTAACTGCTGTCATAATAGCCTTGGCAGGCAGAAGAGCTCTTTGCATTGCTGGACGAGCTTGCCTTTCGTGTGCGCATGGACGCGCTGTAAGAAACCGTTGTAGGCACAGAATGTCCTCCTTTCTCAGCCTGTATAGATCACCGACAGATTGCCGTTGGCTTGCGGTTCATAGGCAAACTTGCCGATTTGCAACCGTGCCAAAATCTCTGCCTGGGTTACATACAGTTTGTTGTTGCTCAGGTATGCCACCTCGGTGTCATTCATGTAGAATGCCAAGCGGTCATTCACCACACGAAACGTTAGTGGATTGCCTTCCTTGCCGATGGTCAAGCCATCCTCACCAAAGCGCATGTACGTGTGGATCAGCTCCAACTGCTCACGGGTCAGGCTTTCACTGGCGGCAGCGTCTTCGATGATTTCGTTCACCTTGGCAACCGTCCAAGTGAAGTTGCTTTCTGTTTGCTCCGCCAGGGTAGAAAGCGTCTCATTCATTTGGCTGACCTGATCGTTGGTGGCGTAGTCCCGCTTGACTTCGCTGCGGATTTGCCCAGCCGTCAAGGCGATCTGTGCCACCGCATCACCGGTGGCGTCCAGTGCTTCATCTTTGGCTTCATCCACCAGAAGGCGAAGCGATTCGTTGCCGGAGATGTCCACGGTATTGAGCTGTGAGATGAATGCCTCCGCGGCAAACAGACTGGACACGTCAATGTTGGCGGCAGTGATGGCACCAACGAGGGCTTCATCTGCAAAGATGGACGCCACATTGAGCTCTCGTGCCGTAATGGTCTGCTCGATGAGCTTATTGCCAGACACGGTGTTGTCGTTAATATCGTCATCACTGATACTCTTCTTCTCCGTGGTCACCGTCCCGTCTTCTGCAACGGACAACGCGTAGAAACAACCATCCGAGCCTTTCACCACCAATTCACCAACCGTCAGACTTGCCATGTTGGCTTCGGTGACAGCGAGGTCTGCCACGTACAGTTTGCCGTTGACGCCCTTCTCAATGATGGCTGTCCCTGACGTCAAGTCCTTGATTTGCGCCCAGTCAATGTCCGCTGTCTTGATGCTGGCGTTAACCAGCGTGGCAATATCCGCTTGAAGCTGCGTGATGCTTGCCCAGTCAATTTCGGCTTGCTGAATGTTGGCGGTGGTCAGCTGTGCAAGGGCAATCTTTGCTACAGCGGCATTCAAGTCAGCGATGTTTGCCCAATCGATAGAAGCCTGTGCGATATTTGCCGTCGTCATCTGCGCCTTGGCAATGTTCGCCATCTCCGTGTTCAGCTCGGCGATGTTTGCCCAGTCAATATTGGCTTGGGAGATGTTCGCTGTATTGATTTGCGCCTTCGCAATACTGGCAATTTGCGAAGACAACGCCCCAATGTCTGCCCAGTTAATGTTTGCTTTGTCGATATTGGCGGCAGTGATTTGTGCCACGGCAATGGTGGCTAAGGCGGCATACAGCTCGTCCGTAGTGAGATTCTTGGTAGCAAGCTCCTCGATACGGGCAGACACAACGGTCAGCGACTGTGCGGTCAGACTTTCAATGGTCGCCTGTTGCAGATGGGCTTCCGTGATGGACGCTTGCTGGATGTGGGCTGAACCGATCGCGGCGGTCTTCACCTGCAACGATCCCACTGAGCCGGACTGCAACTGCCCCGAGCCGATGGTGTTCATCTGAAGCTTCATGCCGGAGATGGAACCGTTGGACAACTGACTGCCGGAGATGGTCGAACCCTCCAACGTGTCTGCCGCAGAGCCCAGGGTACAGGAGGTGTATCGTTTCAGCAAGCAATCGTAGGTGTATTGCGTCATGCGCAGAGACACCGCCAGCCCCAACGTCGGTACTACCACCTTGACGGAGTCGCCTAAGTAGATGCTGTGCAGAATGCCGAAGTCCGCATATTCCACCGTGTCATCGACGTTCAGGAAGTCCACATCCAGCGTCACACTGGGTAGGTCACAACCGTTGTCAAACTCCTCCTGCGCGGCTTGACGGAGCTTGGCGTAGACGTCCTCTTTGCTGGTGGAATCATCCTCTTTGGCATCGCTGACGGCAAGATGCCCCCACTTCACGGTTCTGTAGGCGGTTAGGTTCGGACTGTCCAGATATTGCTCAGGCAGGTATAGCACGTTGCCATCCTTGTCTTCTCCGGTGGGAACAATGCGGGTTACCACGCCGGACACGTCCACGTCATACGAAATGCCCAGCAGGTTCTTGCCCTGACGAATCTGCACGTCCGTGTCTCGTCCCACACGGTTCACTAAATAGACGTCAAACCAATCCCGTGCCAGCTCCGCGTGATACTTGGAAACGATGCCGTCATCGCCCAGCATAGCTTCTACAGGATTGGTCTGTGTGAAACTGAGCCCCTCTACTGTGCCGGTCAAGTCAGTGTACATGGTAAAGTCGTGAGGAGAAGCACACTGGCTCAGCATGGCTTGCGCGGCGGTGGCACCGCCTACACTGCCTTCCGGGGCGTAGTTCAGAATCATGTTGTCCATGAGGTCATAAAAGATGTGCCGCGCGTACACCGTCACTTCGGTTAGCGTGGGCACGACCCGATAGATACGGAATGGCTGGTCTCTAAGCTGACGAGCTTCCACCACTTGCCCTGTTGCTACGGTCGACGAGCCCTCCGTTCTGGCGAAGGTCAGAAACTCCGTGGACATGTAGCCATGCTTGCCGTCCGGCGCAGTGACCTCATACCAGCTGTCGTTGGTCTTGGCAATGAGCACCACTTCCTTACCCTTGGCGTACTGACCCAGACGCTTGTAGTTTTTGCCCGGACCCGAGCGCAGGTTCAGCTTGCCGGACTTGGTGGTAATGGTATACACTTCCCAGCCGGCAGTCTGCTCCACCAGTGACACCCGTGGCGTTATGGCGGCAGGCACAGGCACACAGAGAATGCACCCGGTTTGCAGGTAGCGCCACTTGCCTTGATCGTCCAAAGGTTGAACAAGGGTCAGCTCCCATTCGCCGTTCAGTGTTTCCGTCACGGAGCAGGAAGAGGGAGCAAGGGTGCGTAGACCATGGGTGGTGAAGTCGGTACAGTAAGAGGGGTAAAGGCAGATCA
>CAVBFK010000107.1:0-14667 GCA_963594395.1 Lachnospiraceae bacterium | reverse complement strand
GCAGGCACCCAGACCATCCGCGTTGAGTCTAATGAGGACGAGAAGCACATGCGGAAGGCACTGAGCAACGTGAAGGACATCGCCTCCGTGGAGCTGAAGCCCAACGATAAGGGCACCACGGTGCTGGAAATCAAGGCAGAGGAAGAAGCAGACATCCGCGAAAAGGTGTTCAATGCCTTTGCCAAGGCAGATATTGCCCTGCTGGAAATGACCACCGTCCATGCAGACTTGGAGGATGTCTTCCTTGAACTGACCAAGACGGACAGCAAGGTTGCTCAGGACGCCCCTAAGGCTGATGAGCAGGAAGATCAGGGCGAATCCCATGAAGAAGAAACCCAGGAAGCAGGAGGGGAGGAAGCACAATGATCGCCGTTTGGAAGCGCGAAATCAGCGCGTACTACAAGAGTGTGACCGGCTGGCTGCTGGGCGCATTCCTGCTGATTTTTGCCGGTATTTATTGCATGGCTTATAACCTGAGCGGCTATTCCGCCAAGTTTGCCTATGTTCTGTCCCATTGCTCCTTTATTTATCTGATTGCCGTGCCGATTATCTCCATGCGTGCTTTGGCAGAAGAGAAGCGGCAGAGAACGGATCAGCTGTTGTACTCCTTGCCCATTCGTTTGTCGGATGTGGTGATGGGCAAGTACTTCGGCATGCTGACGGTATTGGCTTTCCCCATGCTGATTCTTGCCACGTATCCGCTGATCCTGTCCCAGTACGGCACGATGGAATTTGCCTCTGCCTATGCGGCACTGTTCGCCTTCTTCCTGCTGGGCGCATGCCTCCTGTCCATCGGTCTGTTCATTTCCTCCGTCACGGAAAGCCAGGTGACTTCCGCTGTGATCACCCTGGTGGTCATGCTGCTGCTGTACTTCATGAAGGCACTGGCCAGCTACGTGTCCACGGAAGCATCCGCTTCCCTGATTGCCTTGATCATCCTGGTGGTGATCTTCGCCGGTATTCTGCAGTTGATGGCCAAGAACGCCATCGTGTCTGTGGGCGTTGGCGTGCTGGGCATCGGCGGTCTGTATATCTGGTACAGCGCAGATTCCTCTGCATTCTCCGGCCTGTTCTCCAGCATGATGGAATCCATCAGTGTGTTTGAACGTTTTGATACCTTTGTGGACGGCGTGTTTGATCTTACTGCCGTTGTGTATTACCTCTCCATCATCTGCGTGTTCCTGTTCCTGACGGTGCAGTCCATGGAGAAGCGGAGGTGGAACGAATGAGTCATAAGGAAAAGAAGCCGGGCGTGAAGAAGCTTTTCGGTAAGCGCTTCGTTGCCGGCAGCTGGTCCACTGCGGCGGCTGTGATTGTGATCGTCATCGCTATCGTTGCCAACCTGCTGGTGAGCAGCTTGCCCAGCACCACCACAGAAATTGACCTGACGACCAATTCCCTGTATGAACTTTCCGATCAGACCAAGCGCATCGTGTCCTCCTTGGACAAGGATGTGACATTGTACCTGCTGGTGGTTACGGGCAATGAAGATTCGACCATTACCCGCTTGCTGAATCGGTACGCAGACCTGTCTGATCACATCACGGTGGAAACCGTTGACCCCAACCTGAAGCCTACTTTCCTGGACAGCTATGATTTGAGCACGTCCAACCTGTATCAGAACAGCGTGATCGTTGATTGCGGCGGCCGCTACCGTCTGGTGGGTTATGAAGACATCTATGTCAGCAGCTATTCCATGGATTACTCCACTTACAGCTACACCACCACCACCAGTTTCAATGGTGAGAATGAGCTGACCAACGCTATCCACTACGTTTCCAGCGACAATCTGCCCAAGGTGTATGTGCTGACCGGCCACGGCGAAAGCGAACTGTCTGACGACGTGACGGAAATGATCGAGCAGGACAACATGACCTACGAAAGCCTGTCCCTGCTGAGCATGGAGTCTGTGCCTGAGGATGCAAACGCCGTGCTGATCAATGCACCGACCTCTGACCTGGGCGATGATGAGACTGAAATGCTCATTACCTACCTGCAGAACGGCGGCAATGTGCTCTTGATGACCGACTACATCGAGTCCGGCAAGATGACCAACCTGCTGAAGGTTACTGCGGCCATGGGTGTTACGGTGGATTCCGGTATCATCATTGAAGGCGACAGCAGTCGCTGCATCAACCGCTACCCTCATTACATCCTGCCTAACATCCAGTCTCACGATATCACGGATGCCCTGGCAGACGGCGGCTATTATATCCTGATGCCGATTGCACAGCCCATTGTGGAAACGGAAGATTCTACGGCAAGCATCACTTGGCTGCTGACCACCTCTGACTCTGCTTATGCAAAGCAGGCCGGCAAGTCCATGACCACCACCACCAAGGAAGACGGCGATACGGACGGCCCCTTCAATGTGGGTGTTGCCTCTGAAAACGGCGGCAAGCTGGTGTGGTTCACCTCTGCTAACATGCTGAACAGTAACGTGGACTACACTGTCGGCGGTGCTAACAGCAACCTGGTTCTGAACGCCTTGAACTGGATGGGCGACCAGGAGGAGAGCATCTCCATCCGCTCCAAGTCCATGGACGAGGAAACCCTGACCGTGCCTTCTTCTTCCTATAGCTTCTGGAGTGTCATGATGATCGGCATCCTGCCTGCAGCGTTGATCGCCATCGGTATCTTCATCTATGTGAGGAGGAAACATCGGTGAAAAGAGGAAAGAAAATGCTGGCACTGCTGATTGTGCTGGTCGTCATGCTCGGCGGCTACTATGCAGTGCAGCAGATGAATACAACCACCACCGTATCGGAAACCTCGGGCACCTTCGATCTGACCGCCAAGACGTCGGATGATCTGACGCAGATCAGCTGGACGAAGGATGATACCACGTTTACCTTCAAGCTGAATGATGACGGCGAATGGGAAACCACGGATTCTCCCTCCTGGCCTGTGGATCAGTCCACGGTGCAGGGCCTGGCAGATAAGCTGCTGGCCCTGCAGGGCACCCGCAAGCTGGAGGATGTGACCAGCCTGGCTGACTACGGCCTGGACGAGCCGGTCATCTCCGTTACCGCTACCTGGAAGGATGAAAGCACCACGACCTACACCATGGGTGATGCAACGCCCTTCGCTGACGGTTACTACTTGAAGCTTTCCACTCAGGATGATGTGATCTACACCATCTCCACCTCGCTGTCCACCACCTTCAACAAGACGCAGAAGGATTTGGTGGCCATGGAGGAAATCCCTGAGGTGACGGATGCTACTGCCATTACGGTGGGCTCCATCTTCTCCGCTGTGAAGAAGGAAGCAAGCACCACGGTGGATCCTGATCAGCTGTGGTATAACGCCTCCACCGACGAGCCTCTGACGGCCTCCAAGGTGGAAACCCTGGTATCTGCCGCAGAAGGCATTGAATGGGATGAGCTGGTGACGGCTACTGCCACCGACGATGACCTGACCACCTATCAGCTGGACGACGCCAATGCTGTGACTGTTACCCTGACGGGTTCCGAGGACACTTCCTTGCAGATTCTGCTGGGCACCACCAATGACTCCGGTGATTACTATGCACGTCTGCCCGGTTCCTCCATGGTTTACACAGTGGCCGCCAGCGATGTAAGCAGCCTGCTCAGCGCCAATGCAGATGATATGTGGATTACCGCTCTGGTGCCCATGCCTTGGGATTCTCTGCAGACGGCAACCTTCGAGACCTCCAAAGGCACCTACACCATCGTGAAGGCTGAAGAGGCAGAAGAAACCGAAGCCACCGCAACTGACACGGAAGAAACTGCAGACACCACGGAGGAAGAAACCGAAGAGGAGAATGCAGACGAAACTCTGTGGAGCAAGATCACGGCCCTGAAGGCTACCGAGCTTGTGACCGAAGCCAAGAATGGCGACACGGTGCTGACCATGACCGCCACCGATACCAACGGCCTGTCTACCACGGTGGTGATCAGCGAATATGATGCGGATTCCTACCAGGCAGTGATTGACGGCACGAAGACGGTTCTCGTCTCCGCTGACACCATTGACACGCTGGTGCGTACCATCCGTTCCATGCAGTAATAACAATTTGCGGGACGATCGCTTTAGGGCAACTTGAAGCATCTCCCACAATCTTCACAAAAAGACGATGTTCTTTTGCAGAGCATCGTCTTTTTGTGTGTTCAGGTAAGATTGCCGGGAGAGGCCGATCAACCATGCAGAAATCCATTGGACAAAGGTGGTATTTCCAGTGAAATTGTGCTATCATAAAGGTATTGGAATTCTTGATTCTTCCTGCTGGAAAGGGGTCTCCCAATGGATGCGCTGACCATCAACTTGATTCTTCACTGTGCCGGTACCGTGCTTTTTCTGACGCTGGCGATTCTTTTGATTCACCAAGAAAAGCGCCGCATGATCAATGGCTTCCTGCTGGAGCTGTCCCTTTATCACGGCGTGCTGGCAATGATGTATGCCGGTTTTGCCACAAGCTCCACGGTGGGTTTGGTGGTAGGCTATACGGTGAACTATTTAATCATGTTCAGCTTGATCGGCGCAACGCTGACTCTTTTGATTGATGGCGTGCTGGTGATCCGCAGGGAAGGACTGTCGCTGACGCATGTCCAGCCCATTGCATGGAGCGTTGTCAGCTTCCTGGGCTGCTGCGCCTGGTATGTGTACTGCTTCACTGGAATTTCCGGCAGTGAAATGCAGGTAACCCTGCTGGTCTTCATGATGAATCTGGTACTGTACGTCCCGCTGGCACTGGGCGGGTTCTGGCTGTATTCCGTGGCTTATCGGTATATGAAGAAGCCTATGGATTGCCCGTATGTGGTGGTACTGGGCTGTGCCATCCGCAAGGACGGCACGGTAACGCCTCTGCTCCGGGGACGACTGGATGCCGCCATCCGCTGGTATGAGCAGGGCGGGAAAAAGGCGAAGTTCATTGTTTCCGGCGGTCAAGGCAAGCATGAAGTGACCAGCGAAGCAGAAGCCATGAAGAAGTATCTGCTGTCTCAGAACATCCCTGAGGAAGACATTATCGAAGAAAATTGCTCCACCAACACAAGGGAAAATTTGCAGTTTTCCGTGAAGCTGATGGAAAGTGAGCACAGCAAGTTCATGATTGCTACCAGCGATTATCATGTACTGCGCGCAGTGCTCCTGGCACGGGAGCTTGGCATGGATGCCCAAGGCATCGGCGGCAAAACGGCAAAGTATTATGTTCCCGCCGCATCTCTGCGGGAGTATCTGGCGCTGGTCATGCGCCATAAGCCCGTGATGGTGCTGTACCTGATGTATGTGATCATGGTCTCTATCGGAAGTATGTTCCTGTGAAAAGGAAAATCGTAAATTATGACCAGTTATTGTATTGAAAAAAAGTTACTTGAAAAAAGCTGCTGCAGACATATGTACTGCAGCAGCATATCTTTTTATTGTGCCAATGAATTTACCACGATCACGGTTTGCCCCACCGTGATGGCACGATCCCAACCGGTAACCACCTGGTCACCGACACTCAGACTATTGCCGGTCACGGGTGTGTAGGAGGCATTGCCGCTTTCACGGTTCACCTTCACTGACTGGATTACTTGCTCTGTTTGCCCGTTATTATATTGGCTCTTGACCACATACACTGTATCCTGGGTGATGAAGGCCTCATTGGGGACCAGAGCCTGATAAAATTCTGACTCGTAGTTTAACTTGTACGATTTGCTTAGGTCGATCTTTTCAAATACTGTACGATCACCTTCCAGCGTCAGCTCCACTGCACCTTGGGCATTCGTACCTTTTGATGTCACGGAAAACGTGTAGCGCTCCAAAGCACTTTCTGTAGAAGCCAAAGTAACCTGTGCCAGCTCATTTGGCAGGGTGCATTCTTCTCCTAAGGTTACCACCAACTGACGCTCAGCATCATCCGGAATGATTGTGAAATATTGCTGGTTGGCTTGCAGTGCAGTACCAACATCACTTGGCCAGGAAACAAGCAAGCCGTCACAGGGCGCAACCATAGCATACCCGTTCTGACGCAATGCTTTCAAAGCATCCAGGCAAGCCTGAGCCTTCTGGGCTTTTGATGTGACAATCTCCAACGTTGTTCCGCTGTATATCCCCTGGGTAACAATCAAGTCGTAGTCTTCCTGTGCCGTCTGATAGGCTTGCTCAAGCTGTGCCTTGCGTTTGGCGTTGGCTGTAGCGCCTTTTTCCAAAGCGGTTGTTGCTTGCGTAAGAACTTCCTGCGTATTTTTCTGTGCCTCTGTCAGCTCACGTCTGTAGGAAACTTCATAAGAGAGTTGACTTGCATAGGACTCCTCTGCCTCCACGATGGCACTGTCCAGTGTGACATGATCCAAGGTGAGCAGTTTTTCTCCCTGAAGAACCTGCCTTGATTGAAATTCCTGGCCGTCTGTAATCTTGATATTCTCCGGCAGATAGGGACTTGCAGCAACCGTTGTCACTTGCGGTGAGCTCCAACGCATTTGACTGATTTGTCGCTGCCAGACAATCGTGCCGCTGCTCACGGTAGAAAGCGTTACCTTTGGTGTCATCCAATAGCGGATGGAACTGCTGAAATAGAGAACAACCGCCAGGGCAATGGTAAAAATGATTAGAGCACGCCGTGCAGTCTTACTCATTTGGGTTGAATCCCTCCAAGTCCGTCTTGAATTTGATCCTGGCACAAAGCATAAAGAACGAAAGCCGGCAAGGCAAAGATCACGGCTGCCGCAAAGACAACTTCTGCGGGAACAGTCGTTTTGCTGCAAAGTGCTAGTGACAGCGGAAAGGTGGCCGGATCAGACAGTAGTAGTAGCGGCTGCTCAACCATTGACCAATTTTCCGCAAAAAGCACCACAAACAGTGCAATGAGGCCGGGCTTCACACAAGGCAGAATTCCTTGCAAGAGCATACGCAGTGTGCTCTTCGTTTCCAAACGCATGCATGCGTACATTTCATCGGGAACCGTCAGGAAAAACTGCTGCATGAAAAATACACCCAGCGGCGTGAAGATCCCGGGCAGAATCAGGCTCCACCAGCTGTTGATTAAGTGCAATGCCCTGCTTGCAATATAAATCGGCAGCAAAGTCACCTGCGACGGTAAGAGCATCATAAAAACGAAACTGCCATAGATGAGTTTTTGCCCGCGAAACGGAACCTTGGCTAACACATATCCGGCGAAAAAGTCAATCACAATTGCGCCAAGGCTAATGCCTACGGACAGTAGCAAGCTGTTGACGAACATGGTTAGATAGCTTGATTGCTCAAAAACGATGCGTACAAACTGCTCCAGACTGGCAACCGGCGGAATCAGTGTCAAAACCGGTGCAGACTGCTGATACAGCAGTACGATGTCTTCTGAACGCCAGGTAGAAAAGCTGACCATGAGTCCCAGCGGCCACAGGATCAAGAGTACGATGGCAAGCACAGGAATCACGGCAATGCAGTGCATGATCCGCTTCTTCATCCTATTTCCTCCTGCGTATGCCGGAATGCAAACAAGAGCGGTGCCATCAGGATCATGATCAGCACTGTTAACAAGATTGCTCCCGTTGCCAGTGACGGATAATTGAGTTTGGTAAATTGGTTGTTCATATAGTGCTGTACCATATAGATTGATTCGCTGGGATAGGAGCCGTAAAGGACATACGCCTCACGGAAAAGCCTCTGGCTGACCATCACCAGATAGACCAGCACGAACAGCACATTCGCTTTGATTTGCGGGAAAATAATGTGGACGAACCGCTGAAACGCATTGGCACCATCTAAGGCGGCTGCCTGCTCTTGTTCAACATCCAAGGTCAGAAGACTGCCGAGAATCAACGTCAGCGGGATGCCGATGTTCTTCCATAAAGCCAGCGTAAAGACGCAGAGCCATTCTCCAGCATGACTGCCGTGAAACATGGCTCCGCCCAGGCTCAAGGCGGCCATCCAAGTACGCCCTTTGGCAAAGATCAGCAGCCAGACGTTTGCAATGGCCGAGGCAGGCATGAAAGCCGGAAAAAGAAAGACTTTTTGCAGTTTCCGTGCGAAAGCAGACCGGCGCATGATCATCGCCAACAACAGTGTCAGCGGAAGAATGCATAGCGGCAACGCGATAGCAAAAATCAATGAGTTGCTTAGCGCGATGCGGTAATAGGTATTGTTCCATGTCTCTTGAAAATTCTTGAGCCCAACAAAATTCTGTGAAAAGGCAGAATCTGACATGGCGTAGTGAAAGGACCAAATGAACGGAATGAGGTAAAACGTGAGAAAGCCCAGCAGTGCGGGGAGCAGAAGCAAAACATCCTTCTTTGGATATGCGCCGCACCGCCAAGCAAAACGAGAGGCTTTTTTCATTCTTTTGCCTCCTTTTGTGCCATTGCATTCCTCTTGACCAGTTGCATAAGAATGAGAAGACCAAGCACACCTAAGAGCAGGATAGCCATTCGCACCCAGATCCACGGCACAGTAAAGCAGGAAGCATCATTCACTTGGTTGTTTACAAATGCAATCAAGTTCTCTGCCGCTTGTTTCATGGAGCTTAGCATGAGGCGCTCTGGCCGCAGGCTTGACGGGATACCTTCTGCGTTGAATAGCACATGCAATACGGTTAAAAGCGCCAGCCATGGAACGGCAGTGAGCACAGTGAGAAGGCCTATACTGGCAGATGCTTGCCGCATGAATGACCACAGGTAAGTCGAGGCATACATGTTAGAAATACGGCTTTGCAGTTGCTTACGCATGGAACGTGTACGCCGCCAAACAAGACGAAAAAGAATGACGGTGTACAACATCAAAAAGGCTCTTGCAATGAATCCCGTAAAACCTGCAACTGCCTGCAAATTCACCGTTTTCTCGACGGAGGAAGACAGTGCAGAATTCTGTGTCAGCCAGCTGAGCGCCAGACCTCCGCTGATCCCCGACTGCAAGTCTGCGGTTATGTAGGTCACAGGATCCTCTGCTCGATGCAGGAGAAATACATTGCGCATGCCGTATGAAGCAAGCCGTACTGCAAGATTATTCTCTTCTTGAAGTACGCCAAGGATTTGATACGAGTCTGCTCCGAGCTTTATGGTTTCACCCACAACATCCAATCGGCCAAACAATGTCTCTGCCGTATTCTGGTCAACAATGATATAATCCTGCGCTTCATCCTTGGCAAAGAATGCACGGCCGGAAAGAAGCTGTTCCCGTGCAATGGTTTGATCATCTATACGCCAGCATGTTACCGCCGTATTTCTCCCCGAAGATGTTGCCGCCGAAGCATTCTCATTGGTGTATACATGCACTGCTGAAAACAATGCTTTATTGCACAATGTCTCCATAGCTTCCGATGAAAGTGTAACACCATTTTGAAGCTTCAGCAGTACCCTATTTTCAGATGAACAATAGCCTAATAACCCAAGCAACATCAAAATAAGCAGTGCTATGCTCCCCCATAGAAGACATACACGTTTGCTCATTCGTTCTGCATCATGCGAATGCGCTGATCCATAGCGGCAGTGATTTGATCCATGGTCACCGTTCCGCTGAGATACTGGGGGATCATCTCATAAAGCACGGAGGACACGGAGTACCATTGCCCCGTTATGGGCAAAAAGTTCGCACGCATGAAATTGTAGCTTGCAAAATCCTCATCACTCAGCGCTGTAGGATCCGTTTGTACCTGCACTGTATGGTCGCCTTTTTGACGAACCAACACCATTTCACCATCTTCACTGGTGGAAAAGCCGATGGAGTCAGAATTGTCAAAGGCGCTAACGAACGCAGCAGGAACTGCTTGATTCATGTAAGTTGTATAGCTCTCACAAATCTGTTGTTCACACAGCTCCAAGGATGTTTGCAGAAAATCCAGCGCTACAGACTCATGCGGAGCGTTGTTCAGCAGAGCAAATACGTAGGATCGTCCAAGATAGGCAGGTGAATCCTTGTATAGCGTCGGAAAATTCAAATACGAATAGCCGTCAGGCAGAAAAAACGTATTGCCCGGCTCTGTCATCTCTACAATTAGCTGAGCGTCACGTTCCTGGTACATGGTAATACCATCGGCATTCAGTGCCTGCGACTGATACACCTGAACAAACTGATTCAACAGGCGATTGAATTCTTCAGATGAAAAAGATTCGCCTTGCAGGACGCATTGATAAGTGTACACTTCCAAAGGCGTGCTGATAAAGCCATTCATTCCATCGGTAATGTACATTCCTTGTTTAAGACAGAAATCCTTAATGCCATTCCCATCTACATCGTAATTCACATCGGTTGCCATGGCAGCAAAGTCATCCCACGTCCAAAGGGTTCCTGGCTTTTCGATACCTACTTGTGTTCCCAAGTCATCATACCAAGATAAATAGCCTACTTCGATGCTTCTCGGGAATCCATACAGCTTTCCGTCTTCTGCCTCCAGTTGCTGATGCGCATCAAGCCACATATTCGGCCACTGCGTCATCAATTCTGTATCGTACAAGTTTCTCAGTACATTTTGTGACGCAAGGGTTTTCCGGGTGCTGTCAGATATCAAAAGTAGATCCAGTTCACTGCTTCCACTCAGCAGATAAGCATTTAATTGATCAGTTGAATACAAATGATAAATAATTTTTCCGTTAGGATATTTCAAAAAGAACGCTTGCTCCAACAATGCATTGTTGGCAACAGTCTCGGTGGTCAATCCAATGTGTAGTTCGACAGCTTCGTCAGATAAGGCTTGAGTTTTCTGCGTATAAAGGCTCCACACATCTTCAACTTCTTCAGCAGACGCTGCTAAATTGCACGTCATGCAGGTGATGAGCATCATTGCAATCAAGACGGTCAGAAGCTTCTTCATTGAGCACACCTCCTCATCTTGCCAACACTGGGAAAAGGCAATGCCGACATTAAAACAACTGCTAATTGTTCTCTCATACCGCATTCATCCTTTCTAGCCTATGAAGTTGCAGAAACTTTGCGGAAGCACCCGAGAAAAAGCGGACAAAGATTTGCTACAGCATCTATGTTACTACTTTTCTCACAACGATGCCTTCAACCATAGTATAGAACAAATATACTAAAAATGTCAATGGGGGGGTATTCTTAAAACAATGTAAAATAATCCTTAAATTGAACCCATCTGCATCAAAAAACATCCGCGTATACATCCTCACAGAATACCGAAAAGGTCGCCCGTGAAGCGACGAATTCGCTGAAAAATATGCTATAATTGGGTCAGAAATCAATGAAGGATGGATGCTTCATGGCAGACCGCTTTGATGCCGTTGGACTTGGAAAGATGGATGGAAAAGAACTGTATGAGAAGCTGAATGAACGGCTTCAGGAATTCTAATAAGAAAAGGCCTGCAATCAATCATCCGTGATGATCTTGCAGACCTTTTTCATGTGATTTTCGAGGAGAGCGCGAGAGGAAGCTTTTGGCACAAAAGCTGTCCTCTCGCAAAACCATGTTCCGTTACTTCATGGCAGCCTTGGACATGCCGGTCATGATGTACTTCTGCAGTACCAGGAATAGGAACACAATGGGGATAATGGCCATCACAGCGCCGGCCATAATTTCGTTGTAGTTGGAAACCTCCTGGCCGGCAAAGGTGTTCTTCAACTGCTGAACGCCCACGGCAATGGTGCGGCTGGCTTCCGTTTTGGTGACCATCTTCGGCCAGAAGTAGCTGTTCCAGCCATCGATAAAGGAAATGATGCTCACCGTGATCAGCGTCGGCTTGCACATGGGGCATAGCACGTGAATGATGGTGCCGAAGCGTCCCATGCCGTCCAGTTTGCCGGCTTCAATGTAGCTGTTGTCCACAGCCATGAAGTTCTGCCGAAGCATGAAGATGAAGTACGCACTGACCAGGTTCGGCAGGATTACGCCCACCCAGGTGTCAATGGAGTTCAGGCGGGAAATCAGCACATAGATGGGCACGAACGTCACCTGAATGGGAACCATCAGGGCGCCCAGCACCAGCATAAACATCACGTTGCGTCCCTTGAATTCGCCCTTGGAAAAGCCATAGGCCGCCAAGACACCCATCACCAGCTGACCCAGCATGATGAAGAAGGTGGTGACCAGCGTGTTCAGCAGATAGCGGAAGAAGGGGGCACGGTTCAGCACGTTGGGATAATTCTCCCATACGAAGTTCGCCGGCCATAGGGTGGGCACGGTCTGCAATAGCTCCGTGCTGGTCTTAAAGGAAGAAATGATCATCCAGTAGATGGGGAAGAGCATGATCAGCGTAACCAGAATGGCCGCCGCATACTGACCAACTTTGCGATAAAGCTTGTGAGCGTGCTGCAAGCTTTCATCTGCCCGAACAATGGGGGAGATGAACCACATGTACATCAGGCATAGAACGGAAACGCCCAGGAACAGCAGAGCTGCTGTGCCGAAGGACGCATAGTTGCCGGAAAGCACGTTCAAATCCTGCTTGAAGTTGTACTCCACAAAGTCGGGGAGCAAGCGGGCTTCTTCCAGCGTGGTGGGAACTTCACCATCCCCTGCGGCCAGTGCGGCGTGATCATGCAGGGTAGATTGATAGCTGAAGTAGCCAATGCCGCACAGAATGCCAAGCACCAGAGCCAGAATCAGCATCACCAGGATAATGTCGAAGAATCCGCTTCTGCGCAGGCTGAGGAGAGAAGCTTTCGATGCCTTGCCGGTGCGGATGGCATGAATGCCGTCTGCCCACATGAGGGGCGTTGCACCAATCACCAGGGCACAGCCTGCAATGGTCAAGGCCAGGGTGACGGTGCTTGCCGCACCCAAGGGCCAGGAAACAAACGCCGCCACCAGAAGGACAACACCGAGAAGCACCAGACCGATACCGACTTTTTTCTTTGCGCTCATCATCGTCATTTCCTCCTTTCGTTAGGCGTCGTAGTTGACATTGCGGTTGGAAACCTTCATGGTGGCCGCTGTGCACACCAGCAGAATCACGAAGAAGACAACGGATACTGCCGCGCCGCGAGCCGTGCGGAAATCGGTAAAGGTCAGGTTGTAGATCCATTCCACCATGACGTTGGTGGCGGTGCCGGGACCACCGCTTGTCATCACGTCCACGCTCTGGAAGACCTTCATGCTGGCAATGAACGTGGTTACAAACAGGAACAGCGTCGTAGGTGCCAGCAGGGGAATAGTGATGTAGCGGAACTGTTGGACGCCGTCTGCACCGTCAATGGAGGCGGCTTCGTAGTAATCCTTCGGGATGCCTTGCATGGCGGAAAGGTAGATCATCATAGCATAACCGACCACACGCCAGGCGGTCAGAATCAGCACGCCGGACAGAGCAGTGGATGCATCAATCAGCCAGTGAGGACCGGTAATGCCGAAACGGGACAGCACGTAATTCAGGATGCCTTCCACCTGGTTGGCGCCGCTGGCGGCAGGGCTGTAGAGAATCCACATGAACACCACAGCGCTGGTGGACACGGCGATGTACTTGGGCATGAACACGATGGAACGCATGAAATTGAAACCCCGGGACATATGATTGAACAGCAGGGCCAACAGCACGCCGCCCACCAGGGTGATCACCACTTCCCAGAACATGTAGGTGGCAGTGATGCCCAAGGACTCCCAGAAGTAGCGGGAGCCGGACTGGTTAAACAGCCAGTTGTAGTTGCTCAGACCCACAAAGGTTTGCTTGCCTGTGGTCAGGATGCCCATATCCGTGAAGGAAATGCGCACCAGGTCGATGACGGGATAGTACACAAACAGCAGGAAGAAAATCAGCGCAGGCTCAACGCAGAACAGATCCTTCATTCGCTCCATGGGCTGAACGCGAAGCATGATGCCGTTGAAGAACAGCACCAAGCCCAACAGCAGGATGATGATGGCATAGTTCATAACGTAGCTTAGCAGTGCCACAGGAATGGTGCCGCAACTGGTCAGATAATACGTGCCCGCGGCAGGAATTTCATAGGTCAGGGGCGTCAATGCGCCTTCTACCTGGCCGTAGGCAGGGGCAGATGCCGTGGCCACGGCTTCACCGGTCTTGCTGGAGTAGAGCACCAGGTTGCGGGCTTCATTCTCCAGGGAAGAAACGGCGTAAACGGTAAGCGTCACAGGGTCCTCTACCGTCAGCTTCATGCTGCGGTATTTGTTGGAACCTGCACCGCGGATTTTCACACTCTTGGTGGCCTCTGTGCCGTTGTCCAGCTGCACAGGGGTCTCTTCGGCAATCACCAGATTCATGTATTCCTTGGATCCGGTGAACTGGAGGCCGTCACCCTTCAGGGCTTTCTTGCTCTCGCCAATGTCGAACTCTTCAGCACTGATGGATCCGCTTTCAGTGGCGGAAGTGTAAGATGCGGCGAAAATGTGCACGCCGCTGTCATCACCGTTCAGGTCAAAGCAACCGGAGATGGAAGATCCCGTATCGGAGGCCACGTCACGGGCAATATAAACCTGATCGGCCAGGTCTTCAAACAAGGGCAGCTGCAGATCTCCTGCCAGGTAGCCAAAAACGCCGACCAGCATAATCAGCGCACCGAGCACAATCAATACAGTGCCGACACGCTTCTGCCGCGGCGTAAGAAGCTTTTTTTCATTCAGGGCCAGGTTGATAACTTTGGCTTGTGCCATTCGAGCTCACCCTCGCTGTGATCAAATTTCGCGGTAAGATAAATACCTGATGATGGGAAGAAAGCCGGGGCGGAGGATGCGATGTCACTCCACCCCGGCGCATGGATTACTGGGGATTACTGATCGTTCAGGTTCTCCTGGATTTCCGTAGCCAGGGTATCAAGGGTCTCCTGCAC
>CAVBFK010000106.1:0-4556 GCA_963594395.1 Lachnospiraceae bacterium | reverse complement strand
CGCTTTCAATAGTGAAAGCCCACCTCGTTCATTTTTTTCGGGATGGGCTTTGAAAGATGTCCGTCATCCCCTCTTGCGGATTTCTGCCGAAAAGGGTATGATGGCGATGTTACTTCCGGGCAACGCCAGTCTTGCGCGCGGCTTCCATGACGGCGTCTGCCACAGCGCGGGCAACGCGCTTATCCAGGGCATCGGGCAAGATGTACGTGGCGCTGAGCTCGTCCCCCACCAAGTCGGAAAGGGCATGAGAGGCCGCCATCTTCATCTCCTCGTTGATGCAGGTAGCGCGGCAGTCCAGTGCACCACGGAAGATACCCGGGAAAGCCAGCACGTTGTTGATCTGGTTCGGATAGTCACTGCGGCCGGTGCCAACCACTGCGGCACCTGCGGCCAGTGCTTCGTCCGGCATGATTTCCGGCGTGGGATTGGCCATGGCGAACACAATGGGATCCTTGGCCATGGTCTTGATCATGGCCTGGGTAAGTACGTTGGGGGCAGATACGCCAATGAAGGCATCGGCGCCCACCAAGGCATCGGCCAAGGTGCCGCGGAGATGGTCAAGGTTCGTGACCTCTGCCATTTCGGCCTGCGCAGGGTTCAGCTCTTCCATGCCCTTGCAGATGATGCCGAAGCGGTCGCAAAGAATCAGGTGCTTCACGCCCAAATTCAGCAGATGCTTGGCAATGGCAATGCCTGCAGAGCCGGCACCGTTCAGCACCAGCTTCACATCGGCAATATCACGGTGGGTCACCTTCAGGGCACCCAGCAGTGCTGCCGCCACCACCACAGCCGTGCCGTGCTGGTCATCGTGGAAAACAGGGATATCGCAGACTTCCTTCAGTCTGCGCTCAATCTCGAAGCAGCGGGGTGCCGCAATATCTTCCAGATTGATGCCGCCGAAGCTGCCGGCCAACAGGGACACCGTGCGGACAATCTCGTCCACATCCTTGGAGCGGATGCACAGCGGGAAGGCATCTACATCAGCAAAGGCCTTGAACAGGGCGCACTTGCCCTCCATCACGGGCATGCCGGCTTCCGGGCCGATATCGCCCAGGCCCAGCACGGCGGTGCCGTCCGTGACCACAGCTACCAGATTGGCGCGGCGGGTCAGCTCATAGGACTTTTCAGGATCAGCCTGAATGGCCAGGCAAGGTTCTGCCACACCGGGGGTATAGGCCAGGGACAAGTCTTCCCGGCTGTTGATCGGAGCACGGGACACGACCTCAATCTTGCCCTGCCACTCATAGTGCTTCTTCAGCGATTCCTTGCGAACGTCCATACGTCACCCCATCATTTCCGTCAGCACACGGTTCACCAGTGCGCTGTCTGCTTTGCCCTTAACCTTGGGCATCAGGTTCTTCATAATCAGGCCCTTCTGCTTGGCATCGGGCTTTTCAATACCAAGGCCGGCAAGCACTTCGCGGATGACGGCGGTGATCTCCTCGCTGTCCATCATCTTCGGGGCAAACTCGCTGTAGATGCCCATGCGATAGGTGTTTTCCTCAATGATTTCCTGGCGGCCGTTGGCGGTGTCAATGGACTCCTGGCACTGCTTGATTTCCTTGAGAACAACAGTGTTCTCTTCCTCTTCGGTAAGATCAGCGCGCTTGTCAATAGCCTTGTTCTTCAGTGCGCTCAGCAGCAGGGACAGGGCTTCCTTGCGGGGCTTGTCTCCGGCTTTCAGCGCCTGCATCATGGCTGCGCGAACCGTATCAATCTTCGACATGATAAGACTTCCTTTCATACCATAGGCAATCAGCCTTCATCCATTATTTTACCCTTCCAGCGCCTATTTGTCCAGTGCTGAAGGCGATTTCAGGAGGAACTCCATGGCTCTTTCCAAGCGTGAACGATTCTGTCAGGCCTTTGCCCGCTTTCCCGCCCTTCGCTGTCCCAAATGCGGCACCGAGCTTTCCCGCAAAGAAGATGACTTTGTGTGCGCCGGCGGACATCATTTTAACCTTAACCGCAAAGGGTGCCTGAACTTTCTGTCTGCCCCCGTGAATACCTGCTATGACAAGGAGCTTTTCGAAGCGCGGCGGCGGGTGTTTGCCTCCGGGTGCTATGATGCGGTGGCAGATGCGATGACCAGTCTGTTTCCTGCTGGTAAGCAACGCCTTTTGGACGCCGGCTGCGGGGACGGCTGGTACCTGAATCGTCTGTTGGAATGCCATCCTGACTGGGAAGGTGCCGGCATTGATATCAGCAAGGATGCCATTCTGCAGGCCACGGATCAGGGCTGTGAAGCCCTCTGGTGTGTGGGGGATCTCCGCTGTCTCCCCTTTGCCGATCATGCCTTCACGGCGGTGCTGGATGTGCTGACACCCGCCAATTATGAGGAGTTTCGCCGCGTGCTTGCGCCGGATGGTCTGCTGATTAAGGTCTTCCCCGGCGAGCATTACTTGCAGGAAATTCGCGAGAAGCGCGGCATGCCGCTGTATGCTGAGGGCAAGGTAGAGGCCTACCTGCAAGAGAAAGCGCAGGTGCTGGATGTCAAGCGGGTCACTGTCACGCATCCTGTAAATGCCGCTCTCTGGCATGACTTTGTGTGGATGACGCCGCTGGATCAGGATCTTTCGCAGGAGCAGAAAGATGCTCTTGCGAAAGATATGGCAGAGGGTATTACCATTGATTTGAATATTGCAGCGGTGAGGTTGTAATTGTAGCTTCAGTGCTCTGCCATTTATGTTGACCTTGCTTGTTTATTCCAGAGGGCCTTCCGGTTACGGGTCGAAGACCCCGCCCCTGGACCCTTCGGGCAGTCCTCTCCTTTTAAGGGATGCTTAACCGTAACTATTTTTCCCACAATAGAGAATTCCTTCAGGGAAGTGCACTGCGAAGGGGTCAAGGGGGCGACCGCAAAGCCCCCTTGTCGCTCCGCAGAGTGAAAGCTTCTTGCCAGATAGCATACCTGTCGCATGGAATAAACATTTTTTCTTTATTCCAGTGGTTTTGCGGTTACGGATCGAAGCCCCCAATAACCCAACGAACCGCAAACCCTTATAAATCAATTAGCAGGTGCTAAAAATAGATGGCGCATTTCGCCGATGAAGGCACGGACAAAGTCCCCCACAATGCCTTCCGCGGTGTCGGGACTTTCGGCACAGCGGATGACCAGTTTTCGGCCGCAATTCGGCTCGGTCACCTTCAGCAAAACAATGTCTTCTCCCGCATCGCCCCAGGTGCGTTCCGGCCAGAATCCCACGCCGCATCCCAGGGAGATCAGGTTGCGCACAGTAGCAGGACTATCTCCCTCAAAGGAGCTTCTCGGCACAAATCCTGCCTGATGGCACCAGGAGGTGCACAAATCCGTGTACTTGCGGTTGCCGGCCAGGGTAATGAAGGTTTCCTCGCTGACCTTCTTCAGGGCAATGCTGTCTTTTTCCGCCCACACAGAGTCCTTCGGCACCGCCAGGTAAACGTTTTCCGTAAACGTCAATCCCTCTTGCACATTTTCCCGCATATCGCAGGTATCAACCACCAAATCCGCCCCTGCACTGCTTTCCCCAAGCATCAGGTCAAACCGGCACTCCGGATGCTTGGCGCGGTAGTCCACCACGCACGCCGTAGCAAAGGTCGATGCCGCCAGCAGTTTCAGCCGAACGACCTTCCCCTCACCGCCTGCCATGCGGTGAAGCTGACCGGGGATGGCCTCCAGCTTGCTCAAAGGATCTGCCAGCAGTTCCCGCAGTGCACGTCCTGCCGCCGTCAGTTCGATGTTGCGTCCCTTCTTCATCACCAGCGGATAGCCCAGTTCCTTCTCCAATTTGCGGATGGATTTGGTCAGTGCCGGCTGAGCTAAATGCAGTGCCTCTGCCGCGCGGGTCATGTGTTCCCGCTCTGCCACCGCCATAAAATACTTCAGCTGATTCAGCTCCATACCCTCGCCCTCGATTCATAACTGAAAGTTATCATTTTCGTTCTAATGATATATTTTACATTCAGCACTGTCAAGACTAAAATAGTCGATGCCAAAGAGGCGTAGCCGCCTCTTTTCCTATGTCAACTTGATGGAGGCTTTGCAAGCATGAAGGATCTTACAACAGGGCATCCCGGCAAGGTGTTGTTCCGCTACATCCTGCCCCTTTTCGGATCCATTGTTTTTCAGCAACTGTACAACGTGGCTGACAGTTTCGTCGCCGGACAATACATTGGCACCAACGCCTTGGCCGCCGTCGGCAACTCCTACGAGATCACGCTGATCTACATCGCCATGGCCATGGGCTGCAACATCGGTTCTTCGGTCATTACCGCCGATTTTTACGGACAGAAGCGCTACGGCAGTGTCCGCACCTGCGTGCACACGGCGCTGATCTTCTCCGCTGTCATGGGCGTTGTGCTGACGCTGGTGGGTCTGCTGGTTTCCTCTTGGCTGCTGACGCTCATCAACACCCCGGCAGAAGTCTTTGCCGACTCCGAACTGTACCTGAACATCTACCTGCTGGGCTACGTGTTCCTGCTGATCTACAATGTGGCAACAGGTATCTTCTCCGCCCTGGGCGATTCTCAGACGCCCTTCTGGTTCCTGGCCGTCAGCTCCCTGTCCAACATCTTTG
>CAVBFK010000105.1:0-3534 GCA_963594395.1 Lachnospiraceae bacterium | reverse complement strand
GGTCGTCTCGCCGGATTCCACATAGCCCGTGTAGCCGCTGGTAGACTTAGCGGTAGCGCGAACCTTCAGCTTGCTGCCAACGTTGTTCGGCACCTGCACAGAGCTTGCGCCGGAGGACATCAGCCAGCCATCCAGATACCAGCTGTAATCAACGGCCGTGGTGTTCAGGTTGGCAATCACCGTCACCGTGCTACCGGCAGTGGTGAAACCGGAGATGGACAACGAACCACTAAGCACATTGGAGGCGGAAGAGGTCACCGTAGCGGTATTGTTGGAATAAGCAGTGCCGCTGTAGGACCCCGTGCCCACAGCCACGCAGTACAATGTCTTGCCCACGTCGCTGCTCTTCACCGTGTAGCTCTGGCCTGCGCCAACGGCAGAACCGTCACTGCGGTACCAGACGTAGCTGGCCGATGCGGTAGAAGGATTCACGCTGGCATACAGGGTCTGACCCACCACGGGTGCGTAGTTGCTCAGCGTTACGCCCAGGATGGTCGTGCTTGCATTGGTCACGGCATTGGTCAGGGTGCTGGTTGCGGAGCCGGAGTACAGGCCGTTGCCGGTCACCGTCACGCGGAGCCTCTTGCCGACATCATAGCCGGTCGTTACATAGGTAGAACCCGTACCCACCAGGGTGCCGTCGCTGTACGTCCAGCGATAGGTTGCCGTAGATGCCGCGCCGGAGGGCGTCACCGTTGCATACAGCGTGTCGCCCACGCGAGGAGAAGTGTTGTTGACGGTTACCTTAGAAATCACCGTGGAAGACGTGGTGAGGAACTTCGTCATCATGTAGCCGGTACGGCTGCCGATGCTGATGTAATCCCAGGTCACGCCATGCTTCAGCACGGTCACTTCCGTGCCAACGCTGTACACACCCAGCACGCTGTAGTTCGTGCCTGCGCCGGAGCGTAGACGCACGCCCAGGCCGTTGCTGCTGGTTACCCGTGCCTGATAGCTGGAGGACGGCGTAGGCGTCACAGAGCCATCAGAGAGGAACTGGCTCATCATGTAGCCGGTCTGCGTGCCGACGCGAACGAACCACCAATAGGTGCCGCGAGCCAGCACCTTCACCGTGGTACCCACAGGGACCACACGCAGGATGCCATAGGCCACGCTGGGGCCGGAACGGAGACGCACGCCCAGGCCGTTGCTGCTGACCACCGTAGCGGTATCGCTGGTGCTGCTGCTGCCGGAGGACGTCAGATACTTCGCATACATGTAGCCGTTCAGGCCATCCTGGGTGCGAACAATGTACCAGTTACCATCGCTTGACGTGCCGAGCACGGTCACGGTGGTGCCGGTGTAGTAGCTGGCCAGGGTCGTGGCGCTGAAGCTGGGTTCAGCACGCAGTCTCAGCCAGCCGCCTGTTACGGTCATGGTCGTTTCTGCACTGGCGGACAGCATGGGGATGGTTCCCAGCAAAAGTGTCAGCGTCAAGCAGATTGCGAGAAAACGTTTCATAACCTATCCCTCCAAAGTTGCTCGGTCAGCCGATGCCCATTTCATCCGCGCTGAAGGAATTCATCATGTAATCACTGTAGAGCGAGAACTCAGCCGCGTGGCTGGAGTCGTAGCTCAGCTGTGCCTGATAGACCCACTGTTCCGTTACAAGATAGATGTTCACCACCGTCTTGCCGTCTTCCTGAATCACCACTCGGCCGCAGCCGCTAGCTTCATTGATGCTGGTCTCAGCAGAAGCGTCATGCTCCTGCCAGGCCTGAATGATCTTTTCCACCGTCCAGGAGGAAGTGTTGCTGGTCTTCTTGGCGAAGAAGGAAGCCGTGCCGTCTGCCAGCTGACCGCTGATACCGTCAGCGCTTTCCGTCAGGGTATCTTCGGTAAACTCGGCAGGATACTGAATGGCGAAACCCAAGGTCGAATTGATGTATTCCGACATGGTCTCGTTGAAATACGTCTGGGTGGTAGCTTCCATATCCAGCTCTGCATTCACGGAGAAGGTGGTCACCTTCCAGCCCAGGGGGGCATTATCGTTCTTGGCAAAGGTCAGCACCGCGCGCTTATCCAGCCAGCGAACCTTGGCGTATTCTTCCTCGGTCAACTGCTCCAGGCGGTCGCTTGCCTCGTACAGGTTACCGATGATGCTCATCGTCTGGCCGTCTGCAGACATCTCAGCGCTCATCACCTGAACGCCGATGTAATCGTAGCTTTCATTTGCGGAAATGATGCCGCTCAGCGTAGGAATGTTGCAGGCGAAGCTTTCCTTCAGGTAAGCTTTCTGTGCTGCGGTGTCCGACAGCATGTTGCTGGTGATGCCCAGCGGGGTATCCATGTTCTGTCCCAGCAGGAAGAAGTTATAGACAAATGCCTCCGACAGGGTACCATCTTCCGTGATGGTTTCGGGAGTCTCCCCCACCCGCATAGCGGCGGCGGCCGTAAGATCGACCAAAGGAGTGATTGCATTCAAATCGCTTGCCTGGGCACAGGGCACCAGGCCGCACATAGCCAGCATCAGTGCCAAGAGCACCGCCAAGGCGTTTCTTTTCTTCAGCATGCTCCGATAACCTCCTTATCGTACGAAAACGAATCTTTTGATTTGTTTTACAACCATAGAACGAACGAGAAGAGCATTTTCTTGCATCTCCGCGTAAAATTTACGATTGCAAAAAGAAAAACCTCTGTCCACAGCGGGACGAGGTTTATCTGGACGCGTTTTCCTCACAGGATCACACGGCAGCAGCCTTGTTCAGCTGCTTTGCCAGGCGAGCCTTCTTGCGATTAGCGGCGTTCTTGTGGATAATACCCTTGGACGCAGCCTTATCGATCGCGGAGGTGGTCGCGGTCAACTGCACATTGGCGGTCGTAGGATCGGCATTCAGCGCGGCCACAAACTTCTTTTCGGAAGTACGCACGGCGCTCTTCACCATCCGGTTGCGGAGATTCTTCTTCTCGCTAACCTTGACGCGCTTCTTAGCGGACTGGATATTCGGCAACTCTGTTCACCTCCTTAATCAGGGATCAAGATTGTCGCCTATCATTGTATCATGCCTTCTGAAAAAAAGCAAGGCTTTTCTCAAAAAAATGTGAAAAAGCTGTGGAAAACCTGTGGGAAAGCACGATTCCCGTGATATTTCCGGCAGCTTTACATCTCATAGGTGGCCAAAATGGCTCTTGCCACCGCCGCCTTGGTCTGCCGAGAATCCATGGCCTGCTTTTCGATGTGGCGGTGCGCCTGCTCCTCCGACATGCCGAGATACTGAATCAGCACGCACTTCGCGCGGTCTACCAGCTTCAATTCGGCAAGCTTCTTCTCCAGCTGTTCGTTTTCCTTCTGCAGTGCCACCATGCGGCCATGGGACATCCGTGAAAAGCGCAGTGCCTGGTCAAACAACGGCTTGGCCACCGGCTTGGCCAGCACCATGACCCCGTACTCTTCCATGCGGGTGGCCACCGTTTCCGCCAAATCTGCCTTCACCAGCAGCATCACCGCGGTGGTGGACTGACGGGAAAATTCCAGTGCCAGATCCAATCCGCTCTCATCACTGAGGGGCGTATTGATGACCACCAGGTCATACG
>CAVBFK010000104.1:0-14332 GCA_963594395.1 Lachnospiraceae bacterium | reverse complement strand
CGCGACCCATAATTTCAGGGATCACGTCATTGGAGCGGCGAATCCACACCGGGGCATTAATGGCCACCCGCTTGCGCTGGATATCGCCCCAGTTATTCAGGGTCGCCTTACGCACGGTAACGCCGTAGAAATCCACCGGATCAAGGTGTGCCAGAGGGGTCAGCTTGCCCGTGCGGCCAAGCTCCCAGGTAACACGGCGCAGGGTGGTTACGCTCTCTTCTGCCTCAAACTTGTACGCCACTGCCCAGCGGGGGAACTTTTCCGTAAAGCCCATCCGTGCACGCAGGGCAAAATCGCCGATCTTAATGACAACGCCGTCAATAAGGAAATCCAGGTTGGGGCGCTGCTGTTCAATGTCGCGAATGCAGTCTTCGATCTCCGACTGGTCATGAGGCGTTCCCAGATACGGGCTGACCTGGAAGCCATTCTGCCGCAGGAACTCCAGCATTTCCGGCTGGGTGGAATACGGTGGATTCTCAATGGTGCCGATCTGGTAGAAGAAAACATCCAGCTTTCTTGCGGCCGTTACGGCGGGGTCAAGATTCCGCAGGGCGCCTGCCGCGGCATTTCGTGCATTCTTCAGGGGTTCAGCCGCTGTCTTGTTGTATTGCTCCAGGGTGCTCAGGCGCATGATGCACTCGCCCTGCACCTCCAGCAAACCTTTATAAGGAATGGTCAGAGGCACGGTGCGGATGGTCTTTGCCTGGGGCAGAATCGCCTCGCCCGTCACACCGTTGCCGCGGGTAGCGGCCTGCACCAGTTTGCCGTCGTTATACGTCAGGTTCAGCGTCAAGCCGTCAAACTTGTACTCCACATAATACTGGAGGTTGCTTTCCCCTGCCAGCTTTTCCGTGCGGCGAATCCAGTCTTCCAAAGCACCGATGGACTGCACCTTGTCCATGCTCCACAGCCGATGGAGATGGGTATGCTGTTCAAAACCCTTCAGCGGTTCGCCGCCTACACGGTGGGTTGGAGAATCCGGCAGGATGATCCCCGTTTCCTTCTCCAGTTTGGTCAGCTGGTCATACAGCTGATCCCACTGCATGTCGGAGATTTCAGGCTTGTCCAGCACGTAATAGGCGTAAGCCGTTTTGTTTAGCCGATCCACCAGTTCGCGCATCTGCTCTTCAGGCCCGGTCATTCGTCATCCCCCAATTTCACAATAGGTGCAATGGACAGCGAGAATTCCTTCACGCCATAGGCGGTAAACTCGATAAGAATGCGGGCATCCGAGCCCTTGCCGCGGACTTCGACCACATTTCCTTCGCCAAACTTGCGGTGCATGACCCGATCGCCCTTCTGGAACAGGCTCTGCATCACGTTCGAGGATGACGTCTGCATCTGGCCAAAGCCCTTGCTGACGCCGGGAATGTTCAGGGATTCGCCGTGCAGGGTCAGTTTGGGCTGACCAAGCTTGCTGACATCCGGGGCAGACTTCAGGCCATAGCCGCTGCCCACGCTGCTCCGCGTGCGGGTCGGCTGGGGCACATTGCGGAAGGCCGCCTGCTTCTTTTCTGCCCAATCGTCCTGCAGCAGGCGCTCAGGAATTTCCTGCAGGAAACGGCTGGGGGCATTATGGTTCACCTGGTTATACAGCATGCGCTGGCTGGCACGTGACAGGAACAGCCGCTTCTGAGCACGGGTAATGCCTACATAGCACAGGCGGCGCTCCTCTTCGATCTTTTCTTCATTGGACAGACTGCGTCCGGAGGGGAATACGCCTTCTTCCAAGCCAGGAATAAACACATCCGGGAATTCCAGGCCTTTAGCCGAGTGGAGGGTCATCAGCGTCACATAGCCGCGTTCATCCTCCGCCTGATCCAGATCCGTCACCAGCGCCACGTTTTCCAGATAATCTTCCACGGTGGCGTTGGCATCTGCCTTAGCGAATTCCTCCACAGCGCCCAAGAATTCTTGGATATTCTCCACGCGTGCCTGGGCGTCATCCGTGTTCTCGCGTTCATACTGCGACATCAGGCCGGTAGCTTCTACCAGGCGCTGAACAAACTCGCTCAGGGGCAGTGTTTCCTTCAGTGCCATCAAGGTGGTCATGAGCAACATAAATTCCGACACGCACTTCTTGGGACGGGCAGACAAGCTGTCCGGAATGTCCGTTAGAGCGCTGAACAGCGGCATTTCGTTGTCCCGTGCGTGGCGCACCAACTCCTGCACGGTGCTGTCACCAATGGAGCGCTTCGGAACATTGATGATGCGGCGCAGACTCACGTCATCTGCCGGGTTAACAATCACCCGCAGATAGGCAATCACATCCCGCACTTCACGGCGGTCATAGAATTTCTGGCCGCCGAAAACCTTATAGGGGATGCCGGAGCGCATGAGCATTTCTTCCAGTACACGGCTCTGGGCATTGGTGCGGTACAGCACGGCCATATTGCCGTAGGGCTCGTTCTGGCGGGACAGCTGACGGATACGGTCTGCCACCCAGGCGGCCTCTTCCCGTTCGTCACCGGCGCAGAAGAGCTTAATCGGCTCGCCTTCGCCCACGTCCGTCCACAGTGCCTTTTCCTTGCGGCCGGAATTGTGCGCAATCACCTGATTGGCGGCATCCAGGATGTTGGCGGTGGAGCGGTAATTCTGCTCCAGCTTAATCACCGTAGCATCCGGATAATCCTTCTCAAAGTCCAGAATGTTGCGGATATCTGCACCGCGCCAGCCATAAATGGACTGGTCATCATCGCCCACAACGCACAGGTTATGGCTTTCCGCCGTCAGCAGACGCACCAGCTGATACTGAGCATAGTTCGTATCCTGATACTCGTCCACCATCACGTAACGGAAACGCTTTCGATAGCTTTCCAATACCGGCGGATGGTCCGCCAGAAGGGTCAGCGTCTTCACCAGCAGATCATCAAAGTCCAGCGCGTTCTGTGCCTTCAGGCGGGTTTCATATTCCAGGAACACATCATGAATCATCTGACTGCGATAATCCCGTTCACTCTGCTGGAACCACTCATCAGGTCCCATCAGCTTGTTCTTGGCATCTGAAATGCGGGCACGAATTTCTTTCGGCGGCAGAAGCTTTTCGTCCACGTTCAGCCGCTTCAGGATTTCCTTGATGGTCACTGCCTGGTCATCGTCGTCATAAATAACAAAAGAGCGGGAATAGCCCAGTTTTTCAATGTCACGGCGGAGGATTCGCGCACAGGTAGAGTGGAAGGTGGAAATCCACGCATCTTCAGCCTGCTCGCCCACCAGTTTTTCAATACGTTCCCGCATTTCCTTTGCGGCCTTGTTGGTAAAGGTCAACGCCAAAATCGACCAAGGCTCCACGCCATGATCCATCAGATTGGCTACGCGATACGTTAATGCCCGGGTCTTGCCGCTTCCTGCGCCCGCGAGAATCAGCACAGGGCCTTCCAGTGTTTCGGCGGCAAGGCGCTGCTCTGTGTTCAGCATTGAAAGATCCATCTTTATTCCTACCTTCTCTTGTCCTCATAAACGGACAATCTGTATACAAGCAAACAAACGGTGCCATATGCATCGTCTGTTAAGGTTATCTGCCGATGATTATTCGGGCAGTTCGTTTTTCTTTTCCATGGCATCCAGTACGCGATGATAGCCATCAGCGCCATAGGTCAATGCGCGGTTGACACGGCTGATGGTTGCAGAAGATGCGCCCGTTTCCTTGGCGATCACCTGGTACGTGGTCTCCTTGCGAAGCATCACGGCTACCTCCAGCCGCTGGGCAATGCTCTTCAGCTCCGTGATGGTACACACATCCTCAAAAAAGCGATACGCATCCTCTTCATTTTTGAGTTCCAGCACTGCCTTCATCAGCAGATCCGTCTGCTCATTCTGAATCTTTGGCGTAAACATTTCAGCATCCCCCGTTCGTCGCACAGTTTCACGCTTTACCGCATGCTAATGAAAGTATACCACATTTTCAGGGATTTTTCCAGTGGTGAAACGAAGACGTGAGGGAAAATTGTCGGTGTTGGTGAAATGTCCGTAAACAAGTAGTAAAATTGCATTTCCCCTTTCTTCAGCTCTTGATTTCTCCTGTTCCTTCACTATAATAGAAAATGGAGTTTGTCTTTTTTACCGGCCGCGGCGGTAGGTTTATCTTTTCCGCGTGCCGCGCAAAATACAGAATTATCGGAGGAATGTTCCATGCCGCACGACAGCTATATCAGCCCTTTCTCCACCCGCTATGCCAGTGCAGAAATGCAGTATGTTTTTTCAGAAGATAACAAGTTCCGCACTTGGCGGAAACTGTGGATTGCCCTGGCCAAGGCTGAAAAAAAGCAGGGACTGGACATCACGGACGAGCAGATTGCCGAGCTGGAAGCCCATCAAGACGATATTAACTATGAAGATGCCCAGCGCCGTGAAAAGGAATGCCGTCACGACGTCATGAGCCATGTGTACGCCTACGGTCTGCAGTGCCCCAAGGCGGCAGGCATTATCCATCTGGGCGCCACCTCCTGCTATGTGGGCGACAATACCGATGTCATTATCATGCGGGAAGGTTTGCAGATTGTCCGCCGCAAGCTGCTGAACGTCATGCGTCTGCTGGCAGACTTTGCCGAGAAGTACAAAGCCCTTCCCTGCCTGGCTTACACCCATCTTCAGCCTGCTCAGCTGACCACCGTCGGCAAGCGTGCCACCCTGTGGCTCAACGAGCTGTACATGGACTATGGTGAGATTGAGCACCGTCTGTCCACCCTGGCCCTGCTGGGCAGCAAGGGAACCACCGGTACCCAGGCCAGCTTTATGGAGCTTTTCGGCGGTGACAGCGAGAAGATCGCCGCGGTGGAAAATGACATTGCCCAGGCCATGGGCTTTGACAAGGTGGTGCCTGTTTCCGGCCAGACGTATTCCCGGAAGGTCGACTACCAGGTTCTGTCCTGCCTGTCCGGCATCGCCCAGTCTGCCAGCAAGTTTGCCTATGACATGCGTCTGCTGGCCAGCTTCAAGGAGATGGAAGAGCCCTTCGGCAAGAGCCAGATTGGTTCTTCTGCCATGCCTTACAAGCGTAATCCCATGCGTTGTGAGCGCATTGACGCCCTGGCACGCTACGTCATGGTAGATGTATTGAATCCCGCCATCACCACGGGCGTGCAGTTCTTCGAGCGGACGCTGGACGACAGCGCCAACAAGCGCATCTCCGTGGCAGAAGCCTTCCTGGGTGTAGATGCCATCCTGAACATCATGATGAATGTGTGCGACGGCCTGGTGGTCTACGATAAGGTCATCCGCGCACGGGTGATGAACGAGCTTCCCTTCATGGCAACGGAGAACATCATGATGGACGCCGTGAAGAAGGGCGGCAACCGTCAGGAGCTCCATGAAAAGCTCCGCGTGCACTCCCAGGCCGCGGCTCGCGTGGTAAAAGAAGAAGGCGGAAAGAACGACCTGGTTGACCGCATCGCCGCCGATCCTGCCTTCATGGTCACCCGTGAAGAAATCGAAGCTATCCTGCAGCCTGAGCAGTTTACCGGCCGCAGCAGTGAGCAGGTGGATGACTTCCTGCAGTCCTGCATCCGTCCCATTCTGGATGCCAATAAGGATCTGCTGGGCGAAAAGCAGGAGCTGAACGTCTGATTTTTCTCTTTCATATGTGAACATTTTGTAACATCGGATGAATTTCCGCAGAAAGGCCGTTCTATAAGCGTCAGATTACTGACAAAACCGAAGGCAATGTTGTATAATTCAAGTAAGAGCAATGCGCAACGCACAAGAAAGTGGGGAGAGGCCGCGTGACTTCATTCTGGAATACGATCCAAACCACGCTATGGAACGTGTTTCATCGGCCGAGTCTGACTGATATTCTCGACATCCTGGTAGTGGCGGTCATTATTTATGAATTGCTGATGCTCACCCGCCAAACCCGGGGCAGTGCCGTGCTGAAAGGCCTGGTGCTGTTGCTGTTGGCCACTTGGTGCAGTCAGCTTTTGGGCATGACAGCGCTCAACTGGCTGCTGATGAGTGTCATTAACAACGGCGCCTTGGTGCTGGTCATCCTCTTCCAACCCGAGTTGCGCAAAGCACTGGAGCAGATTGGCCGCGGTGCCCTCATTGAGCACCGAACCGATGACGGTGACGACCGCAAGCGCATTGTGGATGAAATCATCCAGTGCCTGCTGGATTTGAGCCGCCGCCGCGTTGGCGCGCTGATCGTGTTTGAGCAGAAAACCGGCCTGAAGGACGTGTGCGAAACCGGTACGGCTGTAGACGCGCGTATTTCCGCTCCCCTGCTGGAAAATATTTTTGAGCCGAACACCCCCCTGCATGACGGTGCCGTGGTCATCCGCGGTACGCGGGTCATGGCGGCCGCCTGCATTCTGACCCTGACGGAAGGCCGCGGTGTCAGCCGTGATTTGGGCACCCGTCACCGCGCCGCTATCGGCGTCAGTGAAACGACGGACGCCACCGTGCTGATCGTTTCCGAGGAAACGGGCATTATCTCCATGGCAAAGGGCGGCAGATTGACCCGCCACCTGGATGCCAATTCCCTCCGTGAGATTCTGGAGGGCATGTACGTTCAGCCGAAGCACGATCTTCGCAGCATGCTGGGCCGTGTGAAGCTGTTCAGCAAAAAGGAGGGTGCAAAATGAGCCAGCAGACGCCTTCCACCAACAGCAATAACAACAAGCAGGATCATGTGACCGTAGCGGAAATTCTCCGTCACATTGGTCAAGTATGCAAGAAAAACTGGGGATTCAAGCTTCTTGCCTTGGTCATCGCCATTGCTTTGTGGGCAGGACTGATCACACAGGATCCTACGCTGACCCGTGAAAAAATCTTCACGGATGTATCGGTCACCGTTTCCGGCGCCGATACACTGAAGCGGAACGGCTTAATCGTCACCTCCAATCTGACCGATGCGCTGTCCAACGTTCAGTTGAAGGTGGACGTACCGCAGATGCAGTATCAGTCTGCCACCGGCTCCAGCTACAATGCCAAGATTGACCTGAGCCGCATCCGCGAAACCGGCACGCAGACGGTGCGCATCAGCACCACCAACTCCACCACCTACGGCAACGTGACGGAAGTGTACCCGGAAAGCGTCGAGGTCACCGTGGAAGAATACGTGACCCGCTACCGTATTCCCGTATCGCTTAACGTGACAGGCACCGCGCCCGAGGGCTACTATGCCCCTGCGGCCAACCTGGATCCCCCGATGGTCACCGTTTCCGGCCCGAAGTCGCTGGTGGATCAGATTGCCCGTGCAGAGGCCGTTCTCGATCTGTCTACCCTGCCTGCGCGGGAAGGAACCATCCGCACCACCGCTTCCTCCTTCACCCTCTTGGACGTCAACGGCAATGCCGTCGAAAGCAGTCTGCTGGAGATCACCAGTGAGTCGGTTCTGGTGGACACGGTGATTGTTGAGCAGGAACTGTATCCCAAGCGCACGGTAAACCTTTCCGCTACCAGCCTGATTACCGGCGAACCCGCCACGGGCTATGAAGTAAAGTCCGTCACGGTTACACCGTCCGTCATTACGGTCGCCGGTTCGTCTGCCAGCCTGGAATCGGTTGACGCCCTCTACCCCGATGGTCAGGTAAACGTCAGTGGAAGAACGGAATCCTTCACGCAGCAGCTGAAGGTGAAGAAGACCAGCGAAATGGCCTACATCAGCAACGATACCGTTACCGTGTCTGTGGAAATCGGCACCGCAACCCGCAGCCGCACCATTGATAATGTCCGTGTGACCCTGGCCAATGTGGGCAACGGCCTGAACGGCACGCTGAACACCCGCCAGGCAAGCGTCACCATCACCGGCCCTCAGCTGGTGGTGGAATCCCTGTGGAGCAGTAATATCACCCTCACCTGCGACGCCAGCGGTCTGACCGCCGGCACCTATGAGCTTCCGGTTTCCTGCAAGCTGACAGGTGACGATGACAACCAGTGCACGGTAGAAATTGATCCTTCTACCATTACCATTACGCTGAAAGATCGCTAATCATTCGTTTCTCATCATTTCAGAAAGGAGGTCACCGCATGGGCAGTTTTGCCAACACCGTATTCACCATGATGCTGGGCTGGGTGCGCAGTGCCGTATCCAGCATATGGAGCATGTTTTCCTCTTCTGACGGCAACGGTCTTTTCGCCTGGATCGGCGAACATTGGGTGAAAATTGTAATTGTGCTGTGTATCGTTGGTACCGTGGCTGACATTGTGGTGCACCTCTTTCGCTGGCGTCCTCTGACGGTGTGGGCAAGCTTCTTCCGCAGGCTTCACCGGCATCATGATGAGGATACGTCCTCTTATGAAGAAGAGGAGCATCCCCGCAAGAAGCGTGCCGCAAGAAAGGCCCAGCGTCAGCTGATCTATGCAGACGGCAACACTGAAACCGTCGATGTGGACGACTGGCAGGATGATGCCCCCGAAACCGCCAATGACTTTGATGAGGAACCTTACCCTGCCTATACCGAGCCTTCCCCCGAGGTGGCCAACATGGCGCACACGCAATACCGTCGGGATGACTATGCAAGCAGAGCACCCGTTGGTTTGGAGGATTATCCCCAGGCGCGGCGCACGCCCGCGCAAGCAGAGGAGCTTCCGCCTGAACCCATCAGCCGTGAGGTTGTCCGTGAGCCGCAGACCAACACGCGCCGTTCCAGCAAGATGCTGAAACGCATGGCGGATCTGCCGAAAACCATCTGGCAAGCCGAGGACGATGATGAGCTTCAGCTCCGCTACCAGCCTGCGAAGCCCACCGTCGATAAGGACGAGGCGTATCACGCGCCTGTGTATCCGCCGTCATGGAAAGATCACACCAATTCTACCACTTAACAATAAGTACGGAGGGCATGATCCGCAATGTATGAATGGCCCGAAGCATTTCTGGAACGAATGGCTGGGCAGCTTGGTGACGAGCTGCCTGCTTTTTTGCGTGCGTTGGAGGAACCCAGCCAGCGCGGCATTCGGCTGAATCCCCTAAAGCCGGCAAAAGCCTCCCCCATGGGGCTTGGTTCCCCCGTTTCCTGGGCGGCAAACGGCTATTACCTTTCTGCAGATTCCGACGCCGGCGCTGTTCCCCTGCACGAAGCAGGCGCTTGGTATCTGCAAGAGCCCAGTGCTATGCTGCCCGCCGCTGTGCTGAATGCCCAGCCCGGCGAAACGGTGCTGGATCTGTGTGCCGCCCCCGGCGGGAAAAGCACGCAGCTTGGGGCATCCATGGGCGGTCAAGGACTCTTAATCTGCAACGAGCCTGTGCCGAAGCGTGCTCTGATCCTTTCCCGCAATATTGAGCGCATGGGGATCACCAATGCGTTGGTCGTTTCTGCCATGCCTGACAAGCTGGCTACCCGCTGGCCGGAGGGCTTTGATGCCATCCAGGTCGATGCGCCCTGCTCCGGCGAAGGCATGTTCCGCCGTCATCCTGAGACCCGTGACGAATGGTCTCCCGAAAATGCGGCAGGCTGTGCCAAACGGCAAGCCGAGATCCTTGACGCCGCCGCCAAGATGGTTCGCCCCGGTGGACGCATGGTCTACTCCACCTGCACCTTGAACCCCATGGAAAATGAAGACGTCATCCATGCTTTCCTGGCCGCGCACAGTGACTTTTCTTTGGAGTCCTTCCATCTTCCCGGCGCAGACGGTACTTCAGGCATGTTGACTTGCTATCCCCACAGAATGCAGGGCGAAGGACACTTTGTTGCGTTGCTCCGCCGTCAAGGCAATGGTGTTGCTTTCCTGCCTGCAGACAGCAGTCTGCCCAAGCCTACGAAAGAGCAACTGCAAGCATACCGCGCCTTTGCAGGCAAGGACGCCCCCGTACCCACGCATCTAATGGGTGAAGTGCTGGTGTCCATGCCGGATTGCCCGGATGTACGCGGCCTGAAGGTACTGCGCTGCGGCCTGCATTTAGGAAGCGTACGCGGAAAGCTCTTCATGCCGGATCATGCCTGGGCTGTTGCCGCGGATGTACCGGCCTTTCCCCAGGTTGATCTTTCTGCAGAGGATGCCGCCCGCTATCTCAAAGGAGAAGCCCTCGATATTCCCCATGCCCCGAAAGGCTGGGTGCTGGCCGCCCATAGCGGACTGTGCCTCGGCTGGGGCAAATGTTCCGATGATCAGATGAAAAATCACTATCCCAAAGGATTGCGGCGGTAAACGCAGTTCTTCCCATAAGCAAAGAGCTTGACCCGACCATTCGGATCAAGCTCTTTGATCATACAATGCTATTTAGACATTCCACAGCTTGTAGGGATACAGGCCGCTATCTGCCATGCTGCGCACAGCCTCTGCCACCACAGGCTTATCCTCGTGATACGTGACGCCGTACCAACGGTCATGGCTGGAGAGCACCTTCACATCTGCCTCGCCGCTGTTCAGCAGATGGTTCACCTCCGTAGGCAGGAAGAATTCTGCCTTGTTCGGATTTTCTGCCAGTGCGCGACCCAGGAAAGCCGGGAAGTCACGCTCCAGCGCGCGGACAAAATTCGGCGTGAAGCCCCACAGATTCATGCTGACCAGCGTGCCGTTGGGAATCAGGTGATACGTCTCGCCATCCTCGGTGTACAGGGGGCCGTCCGTCGTCTTGATGATATGCGTCCGCTCGCACACGTCGGCCAGATTGCCGTTTTCGTCCACCGTGCAGACGCCGCGGGACACGTGGCCATTGTCGCTCAGGGTGTTTTCCACATGATATCCCACCATGATGTAATGGGCGGGCTGCTCATCCTCCATGGCAGACAAAGCATCATAGGCCGTCTGGAAGGCAGATGCGCCATAGTAGTCATCGGCGTTGATGACTGCAAAGGGCGCATCGATCAGATCCTTGCAGCACAGCACGGCATGACCTGTGCCCCAGGGCTTGGTACGCTCTGCCGGAACGGTATAGGGCGCAGGCAACATGTCCACCTGCTGGAAGGCATAGCGCACCTCCATGAAAGGCTCGATATGCTGACCCACAATGCGGCGGAAATCCTCCTCAATCTCATGCTTAATGAGGAAGATCACCCGCTTGAAACCTGCGCGGCGTGCATCAAAAATGCTGTAATCCAGGATCACCTCGCCGCTGGGGCCGACAGGATCCATCTGCTTCAGTCCGCCGTAGCGGCTGCCCATGCCGGCCGCAAGGATCAGCAGGATCGGTTCTTTCATGCTCAAATCTCCTTTATAAGGCTTGTGCCTCGATATTTCCGTTCTTCAATTCAATGGATGCAAAAAGCAAACCATCCGCAGTAGTATATCAGATTTGCGAAAAAAATTCCACTCTTCAGCAAAAAAATTCCCGCAGAAAATGTCCATTCGACACTTTTGCGGGAATTGCGTTTTCCGCTTACCACGGATCATCCACGGCCGCCACCTGCGAAGAGGTGCCGATGCCCAGGATCTCCGCCGTTTTGCGGGAAGATGCCCTGGCATTGTTCTTCTTGCTCCGGCACAGCTGATGTCCCATGAACACAATGCAGGATGTTTGGCCGCCATCCAGGTTAAAGGCAGTTGTGCATCCCTTCTCCAGTAGCTTTTCTGCCAGGAAAGAAATGCCTGCGCCCTTGCTGCCGCTGTGGCGTCCTTCCAGCATCATCGCGAAGTAATGACCTTTTTCCACCATACCAATGGCGGTTCTTTGAGCCGCGCTGGTGCCGTATTTCTTCAAGGCGGTGGTGTTCAGTTCACCGTCGCGGATCAGCCACGGACCAAAGGCCAACACGTCCGTTGCGCCCATCTCCAGGTATTCCTCGGCGGTCTTTTCATCCGACCAGAACACCTGCATGTCGCCGTCCGGGAAAAGCGCCAGCGTATCCAGGTTCGGGAAGGTGCCCTTGTTCTTCGCCAGTGTCTTTTCCGAAATGATCTCCCCGTCGCGGATGATAATGCCCACCCGCTTCTTTTGTGTGATGCGCAGCTGCGCGTAGTCACTGCTCAGGGCAAACACCGTCTGATTCTTGCGGGCAATCTTGTAGGGCCAATCCTGGCTCTTCATCCGCTTCTCCGAATCGTTGGGAATCATGTGGAAAACTTCGCCGTCACGACTCCAAACCTCTGCCTCATACCAAATCTGCTTGGTGGGTGAAGTCTGCGTACGGCGATAGATTTCCACCTTCAACGTATTGCTGACATAGCGCCAGACGCCTTCATCTGCATTTTCGTAAACGAACTCGCCCTCATCCAGAAAGCCTTCGTCATTCAGTTCAGGAAATTCTCCCTCAGCCGATGCCAAACCGCACAGCATGAGCATAGCGAAAAGGAGTGCCAGCAAGCACCCTGCGATGCGTTTCATCATTGCTCCTCACTCATCGCCCATCATGCGATGCAATACTTCCTGGTAGGCCTGCTCCACGTTGCCCAGGTCTCTGCGGAATCGGTCAATATCCAGCGGTTCATGGGTTCGGGAATCCCAGAAGCGAGCCGTATCGGGCGTAATTTCATCGGCCAGGATGATCTTCCCATGATAGCGGCCGAACTCCAGCTTGAAGTCAATGACCTCAATATTGATTTCCTTCATATACGCCACAAGGATCTCATTGACCTTGCGCGCCATGGAGATGATTTCCCGCACTTCCTCTTCCGTGGCCAGCTTCATGGCCAGGATGTGGGTCGTGTTGACCAGCGGATCCTCCGCATCATCGTTGTTCTTCAGCACGCATTCAATGACCGTCTCATCCAGCTTGGTGCCGATGGGATAGCCGATGCGCCGCGCCAGGCTGCCGGCCACAATATTGCGCACCTTTACCGCAAAGGGCACAATGTCGACCTTCTTCACCAGGCTTTGGCGTGCGTCCAGCTGACGGATGTAATGGTTTTCCACACCTTTTTCCGTCAGCATTTCAAAGATATGCTTGCACACAGCGTTGTTGACTTCACCCTTGCCAAGGATGCGTCCCCGCTTCAGCCCATGGAACGCCATGGCTTCATCCTTGAAATAAACAACGCAAGTATCCGGATCATTGGTAGCGTACACCCGCTTGCCTTTGCCTTCCTTCAGCAGCTTGCCAACTTCCAGCATCGAGCAAATCCCTCCATTTATGTGCAGCATGCGCTGCGGAAACATGCAAGTATTCTATCAGAAAATCGTGTCACTTGCAAGTCATGGTGCGATTCTGCCGTTACTTCCGATCGACAGAGTACATCAAAAGCAATGCCCCCGAAGCAAATTTCAATTGAATTTCCTCCTGCCGTGCCTCATTGCTGACGCCAAGGGGATCGCGATTAGTAAGCGTCGCATTCTCCAGCTCCCACTCCGTACCTTTCAGGCAGATACCGCTCACCTCCGGCGTAAACGCCAGCAGGGACACATGCCGTCCGGGGACGGGATGCAGGATATGCTCCCCCGGCAGAAGAACTGTCACGCGGTTTTGCTGATCGGCCATCCATGCCGTTTCGCCCCGCATGGCGCAATCGTAGAGGCACTGCAGGTTGCTGATGGTATGATCGAGACGTCCGCCGATGCACCCCAGCATGTAGAACTCCCGATAGCCGCGTTTGCGACCTTCTTCCAAGCAGACTTCCATGTCAGTATCATCCTTGTGAACCGGCAGACGATGCAAGGGCGTATCCTTCACATGATCCATGGGCATGGAATCAAAGTCGCCGATGACCAAATCCGGCTGAATGCCATACCGCATAGCGGCATCATAGCCGCCGTCCGCACAGACCACGAAATCCTCCGCGCTATGCTCAACCCATGCAGGCTCCTCGCCTTCATACAGCGGAGCAATAATCACACACTTGCCCATCGGTATCACGTCCTCACGCATGCCCTGCCAAAAAGGCACCATTGCTTTTCCTTCAGCAGAGCGCAGAAAATAAATTGGAAAAAGAGGAGACAAGCCAATGGCCTGCCTCCTCTACATGAAACAGAACTTACGCCTGAGGAGCGTCCTCAGCTTCTACCTGGGGCAGCTCTTCCACAGGAGTTTCATCGGTGGCAACGAGTTCAAACTCAGCGTCGCCAGGGATCTCATCGCTGTAGTTGAAAGCTTCCTCTTCCAGCACCTGACGGATGCTCAGGGAGATACGCTTCTTCTCAGGATCCACGCTCAGCACCTTCACGCGAACGGTCTGACCCACCTGCACGGCGTCTTCCACCTTAGCAACGCGGTTCAGAGCGCACTGGGAGATGTGCACCAGGCCGTCCAGGCCGGGCTCCAGCTCAACGAAAGCACCGAAATCAGTGATGCGGACAACCTTGCCCTCAACGATGGAACCCTCAGGATACTTCTCCTGAGCATTGTCCCAAGGACGAGGCTGCAGCTGCTTGTAACCCAGCTGGATACGGTCGCGGTCGCGATCCAGAGACAGGATCTTCACGTCCACTTCCTGGTTGGGCTGCACAACTTCGCTGGGATGCTTGATGCGGCCCCAGCTCAGGTCGGTGATGTGGATCAGGCCATCAACGCCACCAACATCAACG
>CAVBFK010000103.1:0-5705 GCA_963594395.1 Lachnospiraceae bacterium | reverse complement strand
TCGCTTGGCGGCAGGAGGAGTTCAGCCATTTGCAGTCTGTGGATGAACAGCAGGTGGCGGACAACTATCTGGTGCTCCTGCTTCATGACGGCTACGATGTCCCGTACCGCGACAACAACGGTGATCTGGATCGTGAACGGTCGGAAACGGTGCTGAATTACGTGCTGTGCGCTGTGTGCCCTGTGAAGCAGTTGAAGCCCGCGCTCCGGTATTTCGAGGCAGACAGCGAATTCCACGCCGGTGCATCGGATCAGGTGGTAGGCGCGCCGGAAATCGGCTTTATGTTCCCCGCCTTTGAGGAGCGGAGCGCCAACGTGAACCGCGCCCTGTACTACACCCGGGACACGGGAAATATCCATGCAGACTTTGTGGAAAGAATGCTCAATGCGGAAGTGCAGATGACCGCCAGAGAGCAGAAGGAAACCTTCCAGACCATCCTTACGGAAACCCTGGCGGAAGAATGCAATATGGATCTGATGCAGAACGTGCATGAGACCATCAGCACCATGATTGAGGAGCAGAAGGCCGACAAGACGGCGGAAGCCCTCTGCATGGGAAAACAGGATGTGAAGCGCGTGCTGGAAGAATGCGGCGTTTCCGAGGAGAAGACGGAAGCCTTTGCCGCCAAGTATGAAGAGTCCTTTGGCGAACAGGCCGCCATTCCTGCGGTGAACATGATTGCACCGAAGCAGTTCAAGGTAGACACGCCCAGCGTGACCATTCGCGTGGATCCTCAGCATTCTGACCTGGTGCAGACCCGCATTCTGGACGGAAAGAGCTACATTGTCATCCTTGCCGATGGCGATGTGGAGGTAAACGGCGTCAAGATCACCTGCTGATTTCAACGTGATGCAATCTAACCTGACGATAGGAGGCCTTGCCATGCGTCGATTGATCTGCACGCTTCTGTGTGCCATGCTTCTGTGCTCCACGGCTGTGGCTGAAAAGACGGTTCAGATGACCTTCACCGGGGACGTGACCCTGGGCAGTGAGGAATCCAAGAAGGATCAGTCCACGTCCTTTGTGTCCGTCGCGGCAGAACAGGGATACGAGTACTTCTTTGCAAAAGTCAAGAGCCTGTTTGAACAGGATGATCTGACCGTGGTGAACCTGGAAGGACCGCTGACGGACAAGAGCACGCAGGAAAACAAGAAGAAGTATTATCGCTTCCGCGGTCCCACGGAGTTTGTCAATATTCTGCTGAATGGCAGTGTGGAGGCCTGCAACCTGGCCAATAACCACACCTATGATTTCGGCACCCAGGGTTATGAATCTACCCAGGCAACCCTTGATGCGGCAGGCATCGGCTACTTCGGTCAGAAGACGACCTACGTGTATGAGAAGGACGGCATCAAGATTGCTTTCTTCGGCCTGAATTCGACCCAGTTCAACGGCAACCGCAAGTGGGCCAAGGCAGAGATTGCCCGCATGAAAGAAGAAGACGGCGTGAACGCGGTGGTCTTCGTGTTCCACGGCGGTCAGGAGTACGGCAAGAAGCATAACCAAAACCAAGAAACCTACGCCCACTTCGCCATTGATGCCGGGGCAGACCTGGTGATTATGCATCATCCCCACGTGGTGCAGGGCATTGAAATCTACAATGACCGCACCATCTGCTACTCTCTGGGCAACTTCTGCTTTGGTGGCAACAAGGATGTCCGCGCGCTGGAAACCATGGTGGCGGGGGTGACCATGACCTTCTCGGATGAAGGCGAATACCTGGGGCAGCAGTTGAAGCTGTATCCTGCCAATATTTCGGGCACCAATCCGTCTAACAACTTCCAGCCGGTTTTCGTGACGGGGGAAGCGGCTCAGGATGTGCTGAAGCTGGTGCAGAAAGATACGAAATTCACTCTGCCGGAATTCTCGGAAGAAACAGGTTGTGTGACGCTGGATTATCTGCCCGCAACGGCATCTGATTTGGCGGCAGAGTAACGGCAAAATAAGAAAACGGCTCCGACTTGCTTGGTCGGAGCCGTTTTTTGCGTTGCCGGAAGGTTAGTGCATTTTCTCCAGAAGGCGCTTCTTGAAATTCTGAATTTTGACGCCGTAGCGGGTGGAAACAAGCAGGCAGGCGATGGCCATGCCAACACTGAAACCCTGCACCAGGTCAGAACATGCTTTGACCGTGGAATTGTCGATATTCAGCGTTGCTTCCCGAACGATGATGGACACAACCAGCACCACCAGCGTGATGGTGTTCATGATGCGCATCTGCTTGTTGTATTTCTCTGCATCCGCATTGGTGTAATCCGCGGCCTTGAGGACAGTTTCCTTTGTTTCCGTATTCATTTGCTCGCTTTTCCTTTCTCCATCCAACAGTTCCCGAAGATCAACCTCGTAGTAGTCAGACATCTCCATGAGCACGTCCAAGTCGGGAAGATTGGTGCCGGTTTCCCATCTTGAAACGGTTCTTCGGTTGACCTGAAATTGCTCCGCAAGCTGCTCTTGCGTGAGCCCTTTTTCTTTTCGGAGTGCTTTCAAAAATTCTCCGATCTTCGCTTGATCCATTTTTCAGGATCACCTCCTTGCAAGAACAGCATAGGGCATTCGGCAGTGAAAAAACAGGGCACAAAGCGAGCAATGCCTTGAAAAATCACCATGAGACAACCTATGTCCCATCGGTGGGAATGGGTTTAACGGTGCAAATGGGGGAGCACAGTATCAAAATGCGGGAGAGACGGCTTATGCCGCCCTCCCGCACATGGATGGATTAGATTTCAATCGTTCCTTCAAAGTCCGTCTGCGCATCGCCGGAGAGCCATACGCGGCCGTTCTTCTCGTAGCGGACTACCAGCACACCGCCGGGGAGGCGCATGTCCAGATCCACACCGCGGGTGCACAGGCCGTTTTCCACCGCGGCAATGGCCGTGGCGCAGGCGCCGGTGCCGCAGGCGGCTGTTTCGCCGATGCCGCGCTCCCAGGTGCGCATCTTCACACTGCTGGTGTCAATCACCTGGGCAAAGGAAACCGTTACGCGCTGCGGGAACAGGGGATCATGCTCGATGGACGGGCCGATGTGCTGCAGGTCAATGCGATCCACGTCCGGTACAAAGATGACCACATGGGGATTGCCCATGGAAACACAGCTGATTTCACGCTCTTCGCTAGCCAGAAGTACCTTGCGCATCATCACGCGGTCGCCGTCCAGCTTCACGGGAATCTTGGCAGGGGCAAACTCGGGCATGCCCATATCTACCAGCACGGAGAACACCGTATCTTCACGGATGAACAATTCCACACTCTTGATGCCCGTACCAAGCTCCAGCGTCATGTGCTCCTTGCGGACACGGCCGGATTCATAGAGGTACTTCGCCACGCAGCGGATGGCGTTGCCGGATACCTGACCTTCACTGCCGTCGGCATTGAACATGCGCATCTTGGCGTCTGCCTTGGTGCTGGGCAGAATCAGCACAATGCCGTCTGCACCCACGGAGCGGCGGCGATCCGACAGGCGCACGGCCAAGGATTCGGGGCTTTCCACCGTCTGCTCAAAGCAGTCGAAGAAGAGGTAGTCGTTGCCGGTGCCACGCATCTTCACAAAGTGCAGTTTCTTGCGCTTCACCCGCATATCATTGATGTCCACCAATTCCACGTTGGACAGGGTGTAGCGGGAAGTCAGTGCCTGCGCCAGTGCGTTGGCCGTATCCAGGCTGGTGAACAGCGGAATGCCGCGCTCCACGGCCTTGCGGCGCATACGCACGGAATCCAGGCGGGGATTGCGTCCCTTGGCAGAGGTGGAAATCACATACTGCACGTGATCCATCTCCAGCATCTTTTCCATGGCTTCGTGCTTGACTGTGGCGGCGTAGAGGCCGTGCTCTGCTAGCGCCTTGGCGGTGCCGGGGGTGGCAAAGAGGTTGAAGCCCAACTCTGCAAAGCGGCGGGCGCAGGCAACAGCCTCGGTCTTGTCCACGTCACGGACGGAAACCAGCACACCGCCGGAATGGCTCATCTTGTAGCCGGCGGCCACCAGTCCCTTGTACACAGCCTCCTGCAGGTTGGTACCGATGCCCAGCACTTCGCCGGTAGACTTCATCTCCGGACCCAGGTGGGTATCCACGTCGGCCAGCTTTTCAAAGGAGAAGCAGGGCACCTTGACGGCGAAGTAGGGGCTCTGACGATACAATCCCGTGCCGTAGCCCATGTCACGGAGCTTTTCACCCAGCATGGCGCGCACGGCCAAATCAACCATGGGTACGCCAGTCACCTTGCTGATGTAAGGCACGGTGCGGCTTGCACGGGGGTTGGCCTCGATAACATAAACCTCATTGCGGTACACGATGTACTGGATGTTGATCAGACCCACCGTGCCAAGCTCCAGGGCGATATTGCGGGTCACATCGATCAGCCGCTTGGTGATGGTGCCGGTCAGGTTCCAGGCAGGGTACACGGCAATAGAGTCGCCGGAGTGGACGCCGGAGCGCTCCACGTGTTCCATGATGCCGGGAATCAGCACGTCCTCACCGTCGCAGATGGCATCTGCCTCGGCTTCGATGCCCATAAGGTATTGGTCAATCAGGATGGGATTCTCAATGCCCTGTGCCAGGATGATCTTCATGTACTCGATGATGTCGCTGTCCTGGTAGGCGATGATCATGTTCTGACCGCCCAGCACGTAGCTGGGACGCACCAGCACGGGGTAGCCCAGGCTGTTGGCGGCCTTCAGGGCCTCCTCGGTGGTCATCACCGTGCAGCCCTGCGGACGCTTGATGCCGTACTTCTCCATAGCGGCGTCGAAACGCTCACGGTCTTCTGCGGCGTCAATGGCATCGGCCGAGGTGCCGAGAATGCGCACGCCGGCATCACTCAAGGCGTGGGTCAGCTTGATGGCGGTCTGTCCGCCGAAAGCGGCCACCACACCAACGGGCTTTTCGGTAGCGATGACGCCCATCACGTCTTCCACAGTCAGGGGCTCGAAGTATAGGCGGTCTGCCGTATCGAAGTCCGTGGACACGGTTTCAGGGTTGTTGTTGATCATTACCACGTCGTAGCCGGCCTTTTTCAGCATCCACACGCAGTGCACAGAGGCGTAGTCAAACTCAATGCCCTGACCGATACGGATGGGGCCGGAACCCAGCACCACCACGCAAGGCTTCTTGGGACGCTCAGCCAGGAATTCTGCGGCTTCGTTCTCGTTATCATAGGTGGCGTAGAAGTAAGGCGTTTCTGCGGCAAACTCGGCGGCGCAGGTGTCCACCATCTTGTACACAGGGTCGCGGTGGGCAGGTACCTTCTCGCCGGAAAGGCGCTCGATGGCCTTGTCGGGATAGCCCATCTTCTTGGCCTTCAGGTAGGTCTCGGCATCCACATGCCCCTGCTTCAGGCGCTGTTCCATGTTGTACAGGTTCAGATACTTGTGCAGGAAGAAGTAGTCGATCTTGGTGATCTCGTGGAGCTTCTCCAGCGTTACGCCGCGGCCGATGGCCTCGTACATGGCGAACATCCGCTGGTCGGTGCACTGGGCAATGAGCTCCAGCAGTTCTTCGGTGGTCTTTTCGGCCATGGACTTCATCCGCAGGGTGTCACAGCCGATTTCTGCGCCGCGGACGGCCTTCATCAGTGCCTGCTCCACATTGACGCCGATGGCCATGACTTCGCCGGTGGCCTTCATCTGGGTGCCCAGGTTACGCTTGCCGTAAACGAACTTGTCGAAGGGCCACTTAGGCAGCTTGGCCACAATGTAGTCCAGGGCAGGCTCAAAG
>CAVBFK010000102.1:0-5283 GCA_963594395.1 Lachnospiraceae bacterium | reverse complement strand
GCCCCTGGACCCTGCAAGGGGACTTCGTCCCGTAGGTCTTCGACCCTTGACCCATATTGCAAGGAGGTGCACAATGATTGCAGAAATGCTGGCGACCATAGCCGCCATTCCTCTATGCGTTTACTTTATGGACGGTGTAACCGCCGCCGACATGCAGTATGCCTTCATGGTAGGCATCTGCCTAGCCGTCATCAATCTCATTCTCCGCACACCTCTGCACTTTCTCACCAAACCCCTAGGCTGCCTGACACTAGGCCTTTTCGGCACGGTGGTTGATGCCGTGCTGGTAGAAGCCTGCACTTGGGTGATGGATCAGTACGTTCTGCCCGGCGGATTTGCGGTTGCTTCTTTTCCATGGGCGATTGGCGTAGCCGTTTGCGTTAACATCCTGCGCGGCATTGCCAGGCTGCTCTTCGGGCACCGTCATTAATGGATCTTGCAACACAGAAAAAGACCCTTGCACCAATCATGATGCAAGGATCTCTTCATGCGGAGAAGCCGGGATTTGAACCCGGGCTGCGCTTATCGCACACTACTCCCTTAGCAGGGGAGCCCCTTCGGCCTCTTGGGTACTTCTCCATGTCAAGCGAATGCGATTGCTTGACTAGTATAGCACGAGTTTGCCTGTCGGTCAAGCTGAAATTTCCACATTCCCGCGGATTGTGTGAAATTCCGCCGCGTTCTTGTCTTGCCACTTTCCATACAGATGTGCTATACTTAGTCGATTGCAGAAAATCAAGGAGGCTCTAATGAAGTCCCGCACGAAGAAGATATTGAATTTCGTGCTGATCTTCGGCACACTCGCGATTGTGCTGCTGGTTGGCATTAATGGGCAAGAAATGTCAAGTGCGGTGGATGCCTTGAAATCCATCGCGCCGGAATGGATCGTTCTGTGTGTGGCAGCGTATCTGCTGCATATCTGCCTGGACGCCTCCACCATTTGGCATTATATGCGTACCCAGGGATATAAAATCACCTTCCGCTATGCGCTGTTCACGTCCATTATCGGTATGTACTACTCCAATGTGACCCCCGGCGCAACGGGCGGTCAGCCCATGCAGGTCTACTACCTGAAAAAGAAGGATGTGCCCATCGGCATCGGCACCTCTGCCCTTACGGTGAAGTTCTTCTGCTTCCAGTTCATGCTGGCGGTGCTGTCCACGGTGCTGTGGATTGCCTACGGGGACTACATCGCGGTGCAGACGGGCGCGAACATCTGGATCCTTATTGTGGGCTACATCTACAACATCATCACCGTTTCCTTCGTGCTGATGATGGCGATCAGCAAGCGGCTGGTGCGGTTCTTTATCAAGCTGTTCATCCGCATCGGCACCAAGCTGCACCTGTGCAAGAACCCCGAGGCTGCGCTGGTGAAGTGGGAAGATGTGCTGAGCACCTTCCACGAAAGCGTCATGTCCATGCGCGCCCATCCCAAGGATTTTCTCATTCAGCTGCTGCTGGGCGGCGCGATTCTGCTGGCGCAGATGCTTCCCATCTGCCTGGTGTACTACGCCTTCGGCATGACGGGATCCAGTTACCTGGAGCTGACCACGCTTGGCATTATGCTGTACGTCAGCGCGGCATACACGCCCCTGCCCGGTGCTTCCGGCGCGCAGGAAGGCGTCTTCGCCATCTACTTCTCCAAGATCTTCCCCGACGGCATTCGCCTGATGGCCCTGCTACTGTGGCGCTTCTTCACCTACTACATCGCCATCTTGGTCGGTGCGGTAACGTCCGTAGCCAGCGGCTTCCGCAAGGTCAAGCTTTCCCCGGAAGAGGAAGAACGGAAACCGAATGCATAAAATAGGGCTGTGAAGGATCATCTCCTCCACAGCCTTTTTCTTATAGATGCCACATGTAATAGGTTCGGATTCTGCCGTCGTAAGCGGGCATGGTGGTCACCGCCTGGAACCCTGCCTTCTCAAAAGACGTCCGTGACGGCACGTTCTTAGGATCCACTGTCGCATACATGACCGTGCAATGCTCTTCCAGCGCCTTCTTGCGGAAGAAGTTCAGAAACGCGCTGTGAATGCCCTGCCGACGATACTCCGGGTCGACCATGACGTCGCGGAAATCAAAGGTGCCTTCCATGCTTCTGCCCAGCTTCGCGGCGTAGCTTCCGCCGGGATGAATACTGCCGTTGCAGGCCACCCCAAGGGCAACCAGCTTGCCGCTCATGCGGATGCCCCATGCGTTGCCGCAGCGCACGTCGTCCTCAAATTCCTCGCGGGTATTGGGGAAGTACCAGCGGCTGTCCGGCAGGGATGCAAGCATGCGGGATTGCAGGGTCATCATATCGTTTACATCGGTTTCACCAAGGGGGATCATTTGCGTTATCCAGTCCATGGGTCTTTCCTCCTGTTCGGAAGATTGGTTCGCCGCAAAGGGCGGGAAAACCTGCATGAGGGGAAGAATTGCTGAGTACCTTACAAATCTTCCTTACGAAATAAGCAATCTTTGATCCATATTCCAGGGGTTTTGCGGTTACGGGTCGAAGACTCCGCCCCTGAACCCTTCGCACGTCTTCTCCGATGAGGTTGATTTGGATTGAAACTTAAAAGATACGGAACAGAGCCCCTTAAAGGGGATGCACTCCGAAGGTTTCCAAAGGGCGACCGGAAAGCCCTTTGGAATATTGGTCTTAGCTCGATTATTTCATGCGGCAAGTATGCTATCTGACAAAGAGTTTTCGCTCTGGGTCGTGACAAGAGCCCCCCGGCAGCATGGAGCAAACGAAAGGGAGCACCGATCCTTCAGTGCTCCCTTTATTATTTGGGATTTCCGTACCGCTCACTTTTCCCCGATTTCTACCAAGAACCTGGTCAAAGCGTCCTGCCAGGCGGGCAGGCGGTCAAAGCCGGCATCGGTCAGGCTCTGCTTGCTCAGGCGGGAGTTGGCGGGGCGCCGGACGGGAGCGTTATACTCCTCGGTGGTCACGGGATGAATCTTGCAGTTGCGGTGACCCTGGCGCATAATCTCCTCGGCAAAGTCTGCCCAGGAGCAGAAGCCCTCGTTGGTGGCATGGTACACACCGTAGCGATCCGTCTGGATCATCTGGCACATCAGCCGTGCCAGGTCAGGGGTGTAGGTGGGGGAACCGAACTGATCGCATACCACGTTCAGCTGATTCTTCTCACTGCCCAGGCGCAGCATGGTCTTCACAAAGTTGCGGCCGTTCAGGCCAAAGACCCACGCCGTGCGGATGATGAAGAACTTCTGCATCATGCTGCGAACAGCTTCCTCGCCCTGAGCCTTGGTCAGGCCGTACACGTTCTGGGGTGCGATGGGATCCTTCACATTGAAGGGCGTCGTGCCCTCGCCGGAGAACACGTAGTCCGTGGAGATGTACATCAGCTTGGCGTTTACAGCCAGGGCAGCACGCACCATGTTCAGCGTGCCTCCGCCGTTGACCGCGGCGGCCGCCTCGGGCTCGGTTTCTGCCTTGTCTACATTGGTGTAGGCGGCGCAGTGCATGATGGCGTCGGGCTGATAGTCCTTCACGTAGTTCATCACAGCTTCTGCATCCGTCAGGTCAAATTCTTCGCGGTCAACGCCCTTGCATTCAATGCCCAGCGCCGTGAGCCGCTTCACACAGTCGTATCCCAATTGTCCGGCAACGCCGGTTACCAATACCTTCATGCTTGACCTCTGTTTCCGTACATTTTTTCGTAGTAGTTCTGATAATCCCCTGCCAGAATATCCTTCCACCACTTCTCGTTGTCCAGATACCAGCGGATGGTCTTCTTGATGCCCTCGTCAAAGGTGGTGGCAGGCAGCCAGCCCAGCTCGGCATGGATCTTGCTGGGGTCGATGGCATAGCGGCGGTCGTGACCGGGGCGATCCTTCACGTAGGTGATGAGGCTTTCCGGCTTGCCCAGCTCGCGGAGGATGGTCTTCACCACTTCCAGGTTGGTGCGCTCGTTGTGGCCGCCCACGTTGTAGATTTCACCCTCGCGTCCCTTGCGGATGACCAGGTCGATGGCGGAGCAGTGATCCTCCACGTACAGCCAGTCGCGGACATTCTCGCCGGTGCCGTACACGGGCAGACTCTCGTCTGCCAAGGCGCGGGAGATCATCAGGGGAATCAGCTTCTCCGGGAAGTGATAGGGGCCGTAGTTGTTGGAGCAGCGGGTGATGGAAATGGGCAGATGGAACGTCCGCGCATAGGCCAGCACCAGCAGGTCGGCAGACGCCTTGGAGGCGCTGTAGGGGCTGGAGGTGTGGATGGGGGTCTCCTCGGTGAAGAACAGGTCGGGACGATCCAGGGGCAGATCACCGTACACCTCATCGGTCGATACCTGATGATAGCGCTTGATGCCGTACTTGCGGCAGGCGTCCATCAGGGTCTGGGTGCCCAAGATATTCGTGCGCAGGAACAGGCCGGGATCTTCCACAGAGCGGTCCACATGGCTTTCTGCGGCGAAGTTCACCACAATGTCGGGATGCTCTTCTTCAAAGAGCTTCTCCACCGCGGCCTTGTCCGTGATGTCTGCCTTCACGAAACGGAAATGATCGTTCTTCATGGCCTCATCCAAGGTGGCCATGTTGCCTGCATAGGTCAGGCTGTCCAGGCAGATGATCCGATCCTCGGGATGGTTCTTCAGCTGGAAGTAAACGAAGTTGCTGCCAATGAAGCCGGCGCCGCCGGTGACAATAATGGTCATGCCTGTTCCTCCTTGTAAACGAAGTTGCAGTCGCTGTTCTCCAGCAGCGGAGACGTGGTGTCCTTCTGGCTCAGCAGCTCTTCAATCACTTCGCCCCATTCCACACCGATGGCGGGGTCATTGAAGCGGATGCCGCGGTCGCATTCCTTGCTGTAGAGGTTGTCAACCTTGTAGCAGAATTCCACATCGTCCGTCAGGGTGCGGAAGCCGTGGCCAAAGCCCCGGGGGATGAAGAGCATCCGCTTGTTTTCTGCGGAAAGCTCCACCGCCACCCACTGGCGATAGGTGGGACTGCCCTTGCGGAGATCCACCGCCACGTCCATGACGGCGCCCTTGGTGACGCGCACCAGCTTGGCCTGTGCCATGGGGTCGTTCTGGAAGTGGATGCCGCGGAGCACACCCTTCTGAGCGGTGAAGGACTGATTGTCCTGCACGAAGACGTTGTCAATGCCGATGTCGTGGAAGGCCTTCTGGGAATAGGTTTCCATGAAGTAACCGCGCTTATCGCCAAAGACCTTGGGTTCGATAATGTAAACCCCCGGCAGGGAGGTTGCGATCTTTTCCATGTGTAAAGACCTCTTTCAGAAAAGTTTTTAGGATGCATAATTGGTTTATGGAA
>CAVBFK010000101.1:0-15376 GCA_963594395.1 Lachnospiraceae bacterium | reverse complement strand
TTGCGAGAGGGGAAGAACCGCTTTGAAAAGCGTTTCTTCCCCTCTCGCGCTCTCCCCTTTTCCCGAAACTTTCATTGGAAAGACTTTTGAAGAAACAATTGAGCACTTATTAAAAGGAGTGCGCCGAAGGAGTCCAGAGGGCGACCGGAAAGCCCTCTGGAATATGGATTGCGATTTGTTTGTTCCATACGACAAGCTTATTCTTTTGCAGAAAGATTTGATCAAACATCAAGGGGGCTTTGCGGTCGCCCCCTTGACCCCTTCGCAGTGCACTCCTGTGAGGTTGAATTGATACGAACCTCTTTTATAAGAGATTCAAAAACGACCCACTACCGATCACAAAACTGTCTGTATGCAAATAGGATGGAGCCTTTTTCAAGGGCTCCATCCTATTTGTTAAGCAAACAAAGCTCTAATATCCTGTTCGGTAAGCGCCGTCACCAGCTCTTCGCCGGGGGTAATGAGCTGATCGAACAGTGCCTTCTTGCGCTGACCCAGTGCCACCACCTGCTCTTCGATCGAGCCGTGGGTCACGAGGCGGACAACTTCCACCTTCTTGGTCTGACCAATACGATGGGCACGGTCGGTCGCCTGGTCTTCTGCCGCGGGGTTCCACCAGGGATCGTAGTGAATCACCATGTCTGCGCCCGTCAGGTTGAGGCCGGTACCGCCAGCCTTCAGGGAGATCAGGAAGATCTGACCTGTGCCGGCATTGAACTGCTCGGTCATCTCCAGACGCTTCTGGGGCGGCGTTTCGCCGTCCAGGTACATGCAGCTGTATCCGGCGTCCTCCAGCTGGGTCTTCAAGATCTTCAGCATAGAAGTGAACTGGGAGAACAGCAGGATTCGCCGTCCTGCCTGAATGGCGCCGGGGAGCACTTCCAGCAGAAGTTCCAGCTTACCGGAAGTTCCCGCGTAATCCGACAGCACCAGGGACGGATGGCAGCAGATCTGCCGCAGTTCGGTAATTGCCGCCAGCACCTCGGTACGGCCACGGCCAAGACCCTTTTCGGTCATTACGCGATCCACGCGGCCGCGCAGGCGCACCATGGCCGCCTGGTAGACCTTCTCCTGCTCGGGAGACATCTGCGCGGTCATGGTGGTTTCCAGCTTATCAGGCAGCTCGGTCAGCACGTCCTTCTTCAAGCGGCGCATGAGGAAAGGACGAATGCGTCTGCGCAGATCGTCTGCATCTTCGCCATCCTGATACTTCCGCAGGAATGCGCTGTAGCTGAGCAGATAGCCCGGCAAAACAAAGTCGAAGATGCTCCACAGTTCGCCGGTGCCGTTTTCCATAGGGGTGCCGGTCAGGGCAAAACGCGTCTGCGCATGGAGCTGTTTTACCGCCACTGCACCCACGCTACCGGCATTCTTGATATGCTGTGCCTCGTCCAGAATCACGAAGCGGAAATCCATATCCTTCAATAGATCAATATCGCGGCGAATCAGCGGATAAGACGTAATGAGCACATCCACATCCTTGGCATTCTTCACGTGTTCAATCTGAGAGGCGCGCTGAGTGCTGGAACCTGCCAGCACCATAACACTGAGCTCCGGGGTGAAGCGCTCCAGCTCGCTGAGCCAGTTATAGGTCAGGGATGTAGGCGCCACCACCAGAGAGGTCTGGCCTTCCTTGCGGGTTGCCTTCAGCATGGCAATAACCTGCACGGTTTTGCCCAGACCCATATCGTCTGCCAAGATGCCGCCCATGTGTAGCTTATCCAGGGTCATCAGCCAATGGAAGCCGCGCTGCTGATAAGGACGCAAGCTGAGACCCGCAGGCAGCTGAATCTTCTCCTCATCGGGATCCACCAGTGCCTTCACGGTCTCCTTCACGGAGTCATCTACCTCAATGGGCAGATCCGTAGCACTAAGCAGGCTGTTCAGGTAGCAGGTACGGTAGGCGCTGAGGGAAATGGTATCTTCTGCAGGAGATACGGCTTCGATGCCCTCCACATTGGCCGCCTCAAACACGCTGTCCGCCAGGGACTGCCACTCATCCATGGAGGACAGATCCAGGAAGGAGCCGTCCTTCAGCCGGAAGTACCGGCGATGCTTGCTCAGTGCTTCCAGAATGGCCAGAATCTCTTCCGCGGGCTCGCCGTTTTCGGTGAAGATCATCTCCAACCGGCCGCCGTTCATGCGCATCTGACCCTTCAGCATAGGCTTGCGAGGGGTCATCTTCCGGAAATCGCGGCTCAGATAAACTTCGCACATGCTCTGCAGTTTCTGCACGCCGCCGGAGACGAAGTCAAAGATCGCATCCTGGCCGGTCAGATACACGCGGTTTTTCCGCACGTAGAAGCCGGCACCGCCCAAGGTATCCAGCACCTGACGTTCTGCCGCCGCGTCGCGCAGAAGCAGCTTGCCCGTGCGGGGCATGGTCTCCGCTTCCGCCGTTTCATCGAAGGGGTCAATGGTGTCTTCCCCATAGCAGAACTGGGTACGCGCCACGACTTCCTTGCCTTCGCGATCCAAATAAACCTTCGACACCAAGGGCAGACGCACCAGCTGACGCTCCAGGTCGGGATCAATTTCCACCACGCCCGTAAGCTTCAGGAAAGGCACCACTTCGCCGATGACGCGGGTGGTTTCCTTCATGGGGAAATCGAAAACGCTCTTGCTGCCGAACTGCTCCTGCCACAGGACACGCACAACGCTCTGCTGGCTGGGATCCACAGCCACCACGGTACCGCTCACCACCGCATAAGCGCAGGAGGCCGTAATAGGCTGAAAATCCTTGGGGAACAGGGCTGTAATGGTCAGGCCCCGCAGAGAGCCCGTCACGCGGAAATGCAAAGGAAGCCGTGCATTGCGGACACGCTTCACCGTCATGGCCTTCTCCCCTACTGCCATGCGGAAGGGCATGTTCTCCAGCTCCTTCAGCACGGCTTCGGCAAAGGGTTCGGGCAAAGCCATTACGCGGATGTCCGCGCCCCGCAGAGCGGTACCGGCCTCCTTCTGTGCCAGGCACAGGGCACGGAGAATCTTCAGCAGGCGCGTTTCCGCAGGACCGAAGCGCATCCATTCAGGATGATACACAAATCCCTTGCCGAACTCCATGGTCTTCGCTTCATCAATGCACTCGATCATCTGCGGAATGCTGCGCACCACGTACAGCCGCTCTTCACCCACGCGGAGCCCCAACCGCAGGCAAGGTTTCCGATTGGGGCCGCCGTTCTCATAGACCAGCGTCACTTCCATGCGCAGGGTGCCATCTTCCGGCAGAGCAGACTCCATGGCATTCATCAACCGAGGCGCCGCCAGTGCCGCCTTCTGCCGAAGCATATCATCCATGGCACCGGACTCCTGCGCCATAAGGGTTGCCGCAACCACATGGCGGCAGGCACCTGTCTCATTCCACTCATCGCAGGTGCACTTAGCAGGCTCATCCGGGGTAAAGGTCACCTCACGCCGAGGCGTCCCCGCCACCACATATTTCATGAACATACCGGTCTGCTCCTGCACGCGAACGCCGCCGCCGCGGTAGAGCAGTTCACCGGCCTCATATTCCTTCTCTCCTGCCAGGAGACGCAAACGATAAGGTCCCAGTGTCATCCAATCCTCACTCCAATAAGCATACCAACATGCCAATAAGCCCACTGCAAAAAAACAGTAGCTTTCATTGATTCTACACGTGCAGTGCAAATTCCTTCTATCCGACAGGCTAGTTCCTGCGTTTTTTCCATTCCTCGTGGTTTGTCCAGCGTTCGCTTTGGCTTTTCGCCGTTTTTTTGCTGTCGTTCCTCTTGTGTTTTGGTGCTTGCATCCCTATAATGAAAACCATCATTTCGCATAAGCGGAGGTCAGGTATGGAGCAGGAAGTCATTCTGCAGCAGGTTGCGCAAAAAATTCGTGCGCTTTTCGCGGAGGATTTTTCCGGTCATGACGTATGGCACTCCCTGCGGGTGGAGCACACCGCCGCAACCCTTGCCGCCACTGAAGGCTGTGACGCCTTTGTGGTGCGTTTGGGCGCACTCCTTCACGATGCGGATGATCCCAAACTATTTTCTACGAAGGATTTTGCCAATGCCCGTGCCATCATGGCAGAGGCAAGCGTTCCCGCAGACACGGCCGAGCGCGTCATTTCGGCCATTGCCACGGTATCCTTCAAGGGCACGGACACGAAGGTTCCCGATACGCTGGAAGGCAAGGTTTTGCAGGATGCCGACCGACTGGACGCCATTGGTGCCATTGGCGCGGCGCGCGCGTTTGCCTATGGTGGCAGTCACAATCGGCCCATGTACGATCCGGATGTTCCGCCAAGCTTGAACATGGACGAAGCCACCTATCGCAAGAACCGTGGCAGCAGCCTGAACCACTTTTATGAAAAGCTTTTCCTGCTCAAAGACATGATGAACACCCCCTCTGCGCGCCGCATGGCAGAAGAGCGTGATGCTTTCCTGCACGCCTTTGCAGAAGAGTTTCTCGCCGAGTGGGAAGGCAAGCGCTAAGCTGAACTCAGCCAAATGGAGAGGATGATCTTATGGTAATTCGTATTGCAGAGGAAAAAGACATTCCTGCTTTTCTGGAAATCTACAATGAGGAAGTTCTGCACGGTCTGGCCACCTTTGACACGGAGCCCAAGGACATGGCCAACCGCAAAGCTTGGTTTGATGAGCACAACCGGGACAATCATCCCCTATTGACCGCCGAAATTGACGGCCAGGTTGCCGGCTATGCCAGCCTATCCATGTATCGTCCCCGCACGGCCTACAACGGCACGGTGGAGCTATCCGTTTATGTCGGTAAAAACTTCCGCCGCATGGGCGTGGCCAATGCCTTGCTGACAAAGATTCTCGACATGGCGAGAGCTGACCCCAACACCCACAATGTGGTTTCCGTCATCACCGGCTGCAACGAAGCCAGCATTGCCCTTCACGAGCGCTTCGGTTTTACCTACGTGGGTACGCTGCACAAGGTGGGCGTGAAGTTCGGCCAGTATCTGGACACGGTAGAATACGAGATGCTGGTGTGATACTTGCGGGAGGGAGAAACCCGCACCCACCCCTTTACTCGAAAACTTTCATAGATGAGGTATTTTCATGAAAAAGCTATCCTCCGATAAGCAGTTGGCCATTGCGATCATTGTGTGCATCATCACGCTGGTTCTGGCGTTGCAAGACTCCCTGCCCATGCTTCTGCGGGAAATCTGCATCATTATTGCGCTGATTGCCGCCGCCTTCTACATCGTCATCTTCTACAGAAATCCCGAGAACCGCCGTCACCGCCGGAAGCGTCAAGATACCAAGGAGCAATGAGATTTGCGGGAAGGCGGCTTTTGTGTCAAAAGCCCCTTCCCGCACCCATCCCGAAAACCACTGTTTTTTCGCCGCAGGCTAGCGTCTGTGGTGCTTTTCTTTTTTGGTCAAATATGTGCCACCATTTCCAACAAAGGAAAGGTCTTTTCCACAACTTTTTCAATCTGTCCGAAAAGTGTGTTAGCATTCCGTAAAATTCAAACGTATGCTATTGACAGCATGCGAACATTGTTGTACAATACGCTCCGTATCAAAAGAAGGAGGGTACAATGAACCAGAAAATCGGAGGCTTCGGTCGCCTGTTCAAGCAAATCGATGAATGCATGGCTCGAAGGCTGAATAACAGCTTGCAAAGGCTGGATTTAACCGCATCCCAGATGCATTTTCTGATGGCGCTCAACTGCCACGGTGGCACCCTGGCGCTGAAGGAAATGGAAGAGCTGTTTAACATGGCACAGTCCACCGTTGCCGGGCTTGCCGCTCGATTGGAAAAGAAAGAACTGGTCGTCACCGTGCCTGATCCGACAGACCGCAGGGTCAAGCGTATTCAAATCACCGAGAAGGGACGTGCGGCTTTCCGTGCCGCCACGGACGATATGCTCGAAACAGAGCATCTCATCACCGCTCCTTTAAGTGAGGAAGAACGTGAAGCCCTGTACAGTATGCTGGAAAGAGTATACGAAAACATCAAGTAACCAAACTATGTGACAACAGGAAGGGAGTTCGCTTATGGTAAAAACTCTTTTTCGGCAGGTGAAGCAGTACAAGAAGTCTTCCCTGCTCACGCCTCTGTGTGCCATGATGGAAGTGCTCATGGAGGTGCTGATCCCCTTCGTTACCGCCGAGCTGATCGACAAAGGCATTCAAGGCGGCGACATCAATGAGGTCTGGCGTTACGGCCTGATCATGTTCGGTCTGGCGCTGTTGAGCCTGCTGTTCGGTATTCTGGCCGCAAAGTTTGCCGCAACCGCATCCAGCGGTTTTGCCGCCAACCTGCGCAACGCCATGTATGAGAACATTCAGACCTTCTCATTCTCCAACATCGATAAGTTCTCCACGGCCGGTCTGGTCACCCGTATGACCACGGACGTGACCAACATTCAGAACGCTTATCAGATGATCCTGCGCATTGCGGTGCGTGCACCTTTGACCATGATTCTGTCCATGATCATGTGCTTCGTCATCAACCGCAATCTGTCCCTGATCTTCCTGGTAGCCGTTATCTTCCTAGGCGCCGCCCTGGCCTTCATCGTATCCCGCGCCACCTCGCGTTTCAACGCCGTGTTCCGCAAGTATGATGACCTGAACGCCAGCGTGCAGGAAAACGTCTCCGCAATTCGTGTGGTGAAGGCCTTTGTCCGTGAAGATTACGAAAAGTCCAAGTTCAACAAGGCCGCTGAAAACGTCTACAAGATGTTCGTCAGCGCTGAAAAGGTCGTTGTGCTGAACAGCCCCATCATGATGCTGGTGGTTTACGGCTGCATCATTGCCCTGAGCTGGTTCGGTGCCCAGTACGTGGTAGGCGGCAAACTGACCACCGGTGAATTGACCAGCCTGTTCAGCTACGTCATGAGCGTGCTGATGTCCCTGATGATGCTGAGCATGATCTTCGTCATGCTGACCATGAGTATCGCCAGCGGCCGCCGTATTGCCGAAGTGCTGGAAGAAAAGCCTGATCTGGTGAACCCCGAGAATCCCGTGAAGGACATTCCCAACGGTCAGATCGATTTCGAACACGTCAACTTCGCCTACAAGCACGGCACCGGTGAAGACACCCTGAAGGATATTAACCTGCACATCAAGAGCGGTGAAACCATCGGCATTATCGGCGGCACGGGCTGCGGCAAGTCCAGCCTGGTGAACCTGATCAGCCGCCTGTACGATGTAACGGACGGCACAGTGCGCGTCGGCGGCCGTGACGTGCGTGAGTATGACATGGAAGCCCTCCGTGACCAGGTGGCTGTGGTACTGCAGAAGAACGTGCTGTTCTCCGGCACCATTCTGGACAACCTGCGTTGGGGCAAAGAAGACGCCACCTTGGAAGAATGCAAGGAAGTCTGCGCCCAGGCCTGTGCGGATGAATTCATCGACCGCATGCCCGATGGCTACAACACCTTCATTGAGCAGGGCGGCAACAACGTTTCCGGCGGTCAGAAGCAGCGCCTGTGCATTGCCCGTGCTCTGCTGAAGAAGCCCCGCGTGCTGATCCTGGACGACTCCACCTCTGCTGTGGATACCGCCACCGATGCCAAGATCCGCAAGGCTTTTGCCCAGAAGATTCCCGGCACCACCAAGCTGATCATCGCTCAGCGTATTGCCTCCGTGCAGGATGCTGACCGCATCATCGTCATGGACGACGGCGAAATTTCCGCTTTCGATACCCATGAGAACCTGATGAAGAACAGCGAAATCTATCGCGAAATTTATGAAACCCAGACCAAGGGCGGCGGCGACTTCGACCAGCCCGGTCAGACCAATGGAGAGGAGGCGAAGGCTCATGAGTAATCCCGCTCGCCGTTCCGGCAAGCCCGCAGGCCCCCGCGGTCCGCAGATGCGCCCGGCGCTGACCCGTGACAGCTTTAAGGGTCAGGGCAAGATTTTCGGCCGCGTGATGAAGGTTGTGCTGGAAAATTACAAGTGGCCTTTCATTGCCGTTGTTGTTTGCATCCTGGCAACCTCAATCTGCACGTTGCAGGGCACCCTGTTCATGCAGACACTGATTGACGATTATATTCTTCCCCTGCTCGGCACGGAAAACCCCGACTTCGGCCCCTTGGCAGGTGCGCTGGTTCAGCTGGCCTGCATCCTGGGCCTCGGTGTGCTGACCTCCTATGCGTACAACCGCATCATGATCAACATCGGCCAGGGCACCATGCTGAAGCTCCGTACGCAGCTGTTCTCCAAGATGGAGTCTCTGCCCATTAAGTACTTCGATACCCATCCCCACGGCGACATCATGTCCGTGTACACCAACGACGTTGACACCCTGCGTCAGCTCATTAGCCAGAGCATTCCTCAGCTGATTGACTCCCTGGTTACCGTGGTCACCACCTTCGTGAGCATGATCATCATGAGCTGGCAGCTGACCATCCTGTCCGTGGTGCTGATTGTCATTACCCTGTTTGTATCCGCCAAGCTGTCCGGCAAGGCCGGCAAGCACTTCGTTGCACAGCAGAACAAGCTGGGCATGATGAACGGCTACATCGAGGAAATGATGGAAGGCCAGAAAGTCGTCAAGGTCTTCTGCCACGAGGAAAAGGCCATCGATCAGTTCCACACCCTGAACGAAGAGCTCCGTCAGAGCTCCGAAGACGCTGTGGCCTACTCCAACATGATGGGTCCCATCAACAACAACCTCGGCCACCTGAGCTACGTGCTGTGCTCCCTGGTAGGCGCTATGCTTGCCCTGGGGCTGAAGGTTATTACCTTGGGTCAGCTGGTTTCCTTCCTGACGCTGAATAAGAATTTCTCCCGCCCTGTCAGCCAGATCAGCCAGCAGATGTCCTCTGTGGTGATGGCTATGGCCGGTGCTAACCGTGTCTTCACCATGATGGACGAAATTCCCGAAGTAGATGAAGGCTATGTGGAGCTGGTCAATGCCGAGGAGAAGAACGGCGTGCTGACCGAAGCCGATCACCGCACCGGCATGTGGGCTTGGAAGCATCCCCACCAGGCTGACGGCACCGTGACCTACACCAAGCTGGCCGGCGGCGTGGTCTTTGACGATGTAACCTTCGGCTACACCCCCGAGAAGACCGTTCTGCACAACATCAAGCTGTTCGCCAAGCCCGGTCAGAAGATCGCCTTCGTTGGCGGCACCGGCGCCGGCAAGACCACCATTACCAACCTGATTAACCGCTTCTACGATATTCAGGACGGTAAGATCCGCTACGATGACATCAACGTGAACAAGATCCGCAAGGCTGACCTGCGTCGAAGCCTGGGCATTGTGCTGCAGGATACCCACCTGTTTACCGGCACGGTGATGGACAACATCCGCTACGGCCGCTTGGATGCTACGGATGACGAGTGCATTGCCGCCGCAAAGCTGGCCAATGCTGACGGCTTCATCCGCCGCCTGCCGGACGGCTATCAGACCGTGCTGACCGGTGATGGTGCCAACCTGAGCCAGGGTCAGCGTCAGTTGCTGGCCATTGCCCGCGCCGCTGTGGCAGACCCGCCCTGCCTGATCCTTGATGAGGCTACCTCCTCCATTGATACCCGCACCGAAACCCTGGTACAGCGCGGCATGGACGCCCTGATGAAGGGCCGCACCACCTTCGTGATTGCCCACCGCCTGTCCACCGTTCGCAATGCAGACTGCATCATGGTGCTGGAGCAGGGCCGCATTATCGAGCGTGGTACTCACGACGACCTGATTGCTCAGAAGGGCAAGTATTACCAGCTCTACACCGGCAACGCCATTTCAGCCTAAGGAATCGAACTTGGGAGAAGACCATGACGGTCTTCTCCCTTTTCTTTTTTCGAAAGCAAAAAGACACCGTCCGCACAACTAATTCAAGCAGCACGGGCGGTGTCTTTGTATGATCTTGTTTTTTACTTCAGTCCGGTTACCACATCATCCAAAATGGCCATGACATAAGGCATGCCGCGATCCTGGCGGGACTGGAGAAGAATCGAATCCTTTTCCAAAGTGGTGGGCTTGCTCTGTGCCTGGGTCACCGTAATGGTGCAGGGCGTATCCTTCACCTTCATGACGCCGGCCAGATAGCGGCCGTTAGAACCATTCTTATTGAAGTAGAAGGACTTGACGCCCTTGCCGTTGCGGTTCTGGCGGTCAAACTCTACCGACAGCAGACGCTTGCCGCATCCGCGCTCGCTCATGAGCACCATCTGATCCTTGTCCCCCAGCTGGCCACCCCAGATGACCGTATCTCCATCATCCAGAATCATGGCCTTCACGCCGGCAGAAATGCGTCCCTGGGTGGGCACGCTGTCCAGGGCAAAGCGGATGCACATGCCATTGTGGCTCAACAGTAGCAAATCGTCGCGGGTCTCCAGCTGCATGACCTGCAACAGTTCGTCGCCCTCCTTGATGTTCACGGCGGCGAACTTCTTGCTGCGCACGTCATAGTCCTTGACGGCGGTGCGCTTCACCATGCCTTGCTTGGTCAGGAAGAGCAGATCCGGCTTGCTGGCCAATTCGACCATCTTCTCACAGCAGATGAGCAGGGGCTTTTCGCCGTCTTCCAGTCCAACCAGCAGACCGCTGAGCAGCTGTCCGCGATCCTTAGGCTTGCATTCGTTCAGCGCGCCGACGCTCAGCGGATAGCAGTTGCCATGGTTGGTGAACAGCAGCAAGGTAGCATCCGTATCCGTCTCAAAGAGATACTCTGCCGCTTCCTGCGGGTCTTCTGCCACGGTAGGCAGAGGCGTCTTGCGATAGTTGGCAGGATACATCCGCTTGAGCTGTCCGCCGTAGGTGTAGGCCACCATAGCCTCTTCTGCTACCGGCTTTTCATCCGGCAGTTCAACCGCGGTCTCGTTCACGTCTTCCAAGGTTGTGCGACGGTCATCGCCATACTTTTCGGCGATCTCCAACATTTCCTTGCGGATCACGTTCACCAGCTTCTTGTCGCTCTTCAGAATGCCCTCCAAGCGCGCCATTTCCTTCTGCAGATCTTCATATTCCTTCCGCAGGTCGAGAATTTCCAGGTTGGTCAGGCGCTGGAGACGCATGTCCAAAATGGCCTGTGCCTGCACGTCGCTGAATTCAAAGCGCTCCATCAGGGCAACTTTCGCGTCCTTCGGCGTTCTGCTGGCACGGATCAGGGCAATCACTTCATCCAGATTATCCAGGGCGATCATCAAGCCCTGCAAAATGTGCGCCCGTGCCTTGGCCTTGTCCAGCTCAAACTTTGTGCGGCGGAGCACCACCCGCTTCTGATGGGCAATGTAGTAGCCGATCATGCTCTTCAGGCTCATCTGCACAGGCTTGCCGTCTGCAATGGCCACCATGTTCACGCCAAAGGTGACCTGCAGTTCGGAATACTTGTACAGATAGTTCAGCACCTTCTGCGGGTCGCTGTCCTTCTTCAGCTCGATAACCGCGCGCAGACCCGTACGGTCACTCTCATCGCGGATATCGTAGATGCAGCCCAGCACGGCCTTCTTTTCCTCGCTGAGCTTCAGGATCTTCTCCAGCATGGCCGCCTTATTGACCTGGTAAGGCACTTCCGTGATGCATAGCATCTTGCGGCCTGCCTGGCCGTCCTCCACGTGAACCCGCGCGCGCAGGCTCAGCTTCGAGCGTCCCGTTTCGTAGCCCTTGCGGATTTCCTCATTATTCACCAGCACGCCGCCGGTAGGGAAATCCGGGGCAGGGATGATTTTCATCAGCTCATCCAGGGTGATGTCCGGATTTTCCATCTGGGCAACCACAGCATTGACAGCTTCCCGCAGGTTGTGGGTAGGAATATTTGTTGCCAGACCTACGGCAATGCCGCTGGCACCATTCACCAGCAGATTCGGATAGCGGGCAGGCAGCATGTCCGGCTCCTGCAGGGTATCATCGAAGTTCAGGCGGAAGGGCACGGTATCGCTTTGAATATCGCGGAGCATTTCCTGCGCCAGCGGTGCCATGCGGGCTTCCGTGTAACGCATAGCGGCGGCACTGTCACCGTCGATGGAGCCGAAGTTGCCGTGGCCGTCTACCAGCTTGCCCCGCATGGAGAAATCCTGTGCCATACGCACCAGGGCATCATACACGCTGCTGTCGCCATGGGGATGATATTTACCAAGGCAGTCGCCCACGATACGGGCACACTTACGATGGGGCTTATCAGGGGTGGTGCCCAACTCCATCATGGTGTACAGGATGCGGCGCTGTACGGGCTTCAGTCCATCTTCCACACGCGGCAGGGCACGCTCCAAAATAACGTGCTCCGCATAAGGAATCATGGACATGTGCATGACATCTTCCACCGTGGTTTGAAGGATGCGGGAAGGGTCATCCTTAGGGATCGGGCGATTGTCGCTCGTCTTCTTGGCCATGTTTTACCGCGCTCCTTCCATCTGCTCTGCCGGCTTCTCAAAATGATCCGGCTTATTGAAATCCGCATTGGCGGTGATATAGTCCCGGCGGGGCTCCACCTTATCGCCCATGAGGATGGTAATACGGCGGTCTGCCAGGGCGGCGTCTTCAATGGTCACCTGCATCAGCTTCCGCTGGGTCGGATCCATGGTGGTCTCCCACAGCTGTTCGGGGTTCATCTCACCAAGTCCCTTATAGCGCTGAAGGGTGTAGCCCTTGCCTGCCGCCTTGGTGGCCTTGGACAATTCCTTGTCGTCATAGGCATACCAGATCTTGCTGCCCTTCTGCACCTTGTACAGGGGCGGCATGCCGATATACACGTGGCCTGCCGTAATCAGGTCCTTCATGTAGCGGAAGAAGAACGTCAGCAGAATGGCGCGGATATGGGCGCCGTCCTGGTCAGCATCGGAGAGGATAATTACCTTGTCGTACTTCAGGGTCTTCAGGGTGAAATTCTCATCAATGCCCGTACCCAGTGCGGTAATCATGCTGCGGAATTCTTCATTGCTCAGCACCTGATCCAGCCGCTTCTTTTCAGCATTCAGCGGCTTACCGCGCAGGGGAAGAATGGCCTGGAAACGGCGGTCACGTCCCTGCTTGGCACTGCCGCCAGCGCTGTCGCCCTCCACGATGAACAGCTCGTTGTCCTCAGGGTGACGGCCGGTGCAGCTGGACAGTTTGCCCACCAGAGGCGCCGCATCCAGCTGGTTGGCCTTGCGGGCGTTATCCCGCGTGCGGCGAGCCGCCTCGCGCACCTGGGCAGCCTTCATAGCCTTCTGCACAATCTGGTTGGCGATTTCCTGATTCTTCAGGTTATCCAGCCAGTCTGTCAGCTTTTCGGTGATGATGGCTTCCACCGCAGGGCGCACATCGCTGTTGCCCAGTCTTCCCTTGGTCTGACCTTCAAACTGCGGGTTCTTCACCATCACAATCAGCACGCAGGTCAGGCCTTCGCGGAAATCTTCACCGCCAAGGTTATTGTCTTTTTCCTTCAAAATACCGATGCGGCGCGCATAGTCATTAAAGCACTTGGTAAAGGCGGCCTTGAAGCCTGTTTCATGGCTTCCGCCCTCGCCCGTGGGAATGTTGTTGGCATAGCTGAAGAGGCTCTCCGTATACTGATCCGTATACTGGATGGCCACCCGGCAGATGGTGGTATCCCGCTTGCCTTCCAGGTAGATGGGATCGTCATGCAGGGTTGTCTTATCCGCATTCAGATAACGAACGAAATCGATGATGCCGCCTTCGTAGTGGAAGACCTTCTCCCGCTGTTCGGGATCCTTCACCCGCTCATCCGTAAAGGTGATCATCAAGCCGCGGTTCAGATAGGCCAGCTCCTGCAGGCGGCGCGCCACCTGCTCGCCGTTGAAGCGAACATCTTCAAAAATCGTATCATCCGGCAGGAAGCGCACCAGGGTGCCCTTCTTGCGGGTATTGCCCACCTTTTCCAGCGGACCCTGGGGAATGCCGGCAGTCACCTTGCCCAGGGATTCATCCCACTTGGAGGCAAAGCTCATGCGCCAATGCGTCCAGTCGCGGTAGACATCCACCGTCAGCCATTTGGACAAGGCATTCACCACGGAAGCGCCTACGCCGTGCAGACCGCCGGAGTAGCTGTAGTTATCATTGTTGAATTTGCCGCCGGCGTGAAGCTTGGTATAAATAACCTCCACGCCGGAGATCCCCAAGGTGGGGTGCGTATCCACAGGCACGCCGCGGCCGTTATCATACACACTGGCCGAGCCATCCTGGTGCAAGGTCACATCCACCCGGTCTGCAAAGCCGTTGGACGCCTCATCAATAGCGTTGTCCACAATCTCCCACAGCAGGTGATGAAGACCCCTGGAGGAGGTTGTGCCAATGTACATGCCAGGGCGCATACGGACGGCATCCAAGCCTTCCAGCACCTGAATATTTCCTGCATCGTATGTCTGGGACATGCGTTTGATTCTCCTTATCGTCAGTCTTTTCGTCAAGACTTACTGCTTGCAATTCGTAAATTCGCAACATCTTATTATACCACAATTCCGTTGCCATCACAAGTTTTGGAGAACCTTGCGGCCGCGTGCCCGGCACCCTCCGAGCCCATGAAAAATCCCGAAGCGTTTCCGCCTCGGGACTACTTTTATTCAACACCGATTCTCGTACAGGGGACCCGGCCGTTCACCAGATCGGACAACCGGTGCCTTGCGTGACCGATAATGACGGTTGAGCCGTTACGGACGGATTCCATGGCGTACTCCAGCTTTGCCTTGGCACCGTTGGCACCGGCACGGCTGGCACCGACACAGTTGCCCTGCAAGGCGCGCACCTTCTGCTCCACCTCTTCCACGGATTTTCCCAGTACCTCACGCACCAGCGTCGAAGGGTCTTTGGGATCCTGGTAGATGCCCTCCGTAGAGGTCATGAGCACCAGCATCTTGGCATGTACCAAGGAAGCAATCACAGCCGCGGTTTCATCGTTATCTACGCACTCATGCACGGTTTCGCCCTGACTGCGGCGCACCGCCAGCTCCATTTTGCGGTTTTCCTCGTCACTAACGGGATCGTTGTAATTCACAATGGGAATCGTCTTCTGCTGTGCCGCACGGATCAGCAATCGGCGGATATGCTCCCGTTTTTCGGGATCGTTGAAATGCGTATGCTCCACCAGCAACTGACGCACGCCGTATTCCGGCGCGATGAACTGCCGATAATTCTGCATCAGGATGCTCTGTCCTTGGGCAGCATAGTCCGTCTTGTCCTGCTCAGGGTCGCCGCAAAGTTCGCATCCCGTGCGCTTGATGTAATCCAGCCGGCCAATCTCCGTAGCGCCGCTGGTCACCCAAATCATCCCCGGACGAAGTTCTGCCCCCAAACGGGAAAAGATGTTATAATCAATATCCTGATCTTCCTTGCGGATCAGCGCCATGGAGCCGATCTTTCCCACCAGCTCAAACTGATAATCCATTGCAAGCACCCCTTTGTGATCTTCTCGTTCCTCTGTTGGCGACATTATAGCATACTTTTTTCCTGCGCGGGTGTACTTTTTCTGTGCAGATTCCATGCGGAATGCCCGAAA
>CAVBFK010000100.1:0-4521 GCA_963594395.1 Lachnospiraceae bacterium | reverse complement strand
CTTCAAAGGAGAAATCAACTTTTACCGCTTAATTAAAAGAACTTCGCCATTTGCAAACAGTGCTTTACTGCGCGCAGTTGCGCTGCGCGACTGCGCTACTTTATTGTGGCTTCGCCCCATACCCTACCAGGGGCGCCGCCCCTGGACCCCGCAAGGGGACTTCGTCCCGTAGGTCTTCGTCCCTTGACCCATTTATTCGCGTGAAATGAAAAGAGGAATGCTCCTTAATCGGAGCATTCCTCTTTCTTACCTGATATACAGTTCTCCGTTATCGTTCACATCGACCACCATGGTCTCACCGGGCTTCACATCTGCGGCAACAATCCTCCGTGCAAGCAAGGTTTCCACCTTACTCTGCAAATATCTCTTCAGAGGCCGTGCACCATAGACAGGGTCAAAGCCCTGATCAATCACCGTGCTCAATGCCTTATCCGTCAATTCAACAGACAACTGACGGTCACTCAGGCGGCTATTCAAGCTCTTGAGCATCAGCTTCACGATGCTGCTGATCTGCTCGCGATCCAGGGGCTTGTAGTACACAATCTCGTCAATACGGTTCAGGAACTCGGGGCGGAACTTCGTCTTCAGCAGACGATCCACCTGCTCGCGTGCTTCGGGGGTAATGTCGCCATCCTTGATACCGTCCAGGATGTACTCACTGCCCAGGTTACTGGTCATGATCAAAATGGTGTTCTTGAAGTCCACCGTGCGACCCTGGCTATCCGTGATACGGCCGTCATCCAGCACCTGCAACAAAACATTGAAGACATCAGGATGAGCCTTCTCCACCTCATCAAACAGCACCACGCAATAGGGGTGACGGCGCACAGCCTCGGTCAGCTGGCCGCCTTCATCATAGCCCACGTATCCGGGAGGTGCACCAATCAGACGAGAGACACTGAACTTCTCCATGTACTCGGACATGTCGATACGCACCATGTTCTTCTCATCGTCAAACAAGGCCTGCGCCAGCGCCTTAGCCAGCTCGGTTTTACCAACACCCGTGGGGCCCAGGAACAGGAAGCTACCCAGCGGGCGGTTGGGATCCTGAATGCCGGCACGGCTACGGAGGATAGCCTCGCTAACCTTGCGCACAGCCTCATCCTGGCCGATGACCCGCTCATGGAGCACGTCTTCCAGGTGCAGGAGCTTCTCGCGCTCCCCTTCCATCAGTTTCGCTACAGGGATGCCCGTCCAGCGTCCCACAATACGGGCGATTTCTTCCTCGGTAACCTTATTACGCAGGAGGCTATCCTCGCCCTTGCTCTTTTCAGCAATGGCTTCTTCTTCGGCCAGCTCCTTCTGCAGCTTGGGCAGTTCGCCGTACTTCAATTCGGCAGCGCGGTTCAGGTCATAGTCGCGTTCAGCCTTCTCAATGGCGGCATTGGTGCGCTCAATATCTTCACGGAGCTTGGTCACCTTGCCGATGGCGTTCTTCTCGTTTTCCCAGCGTGCCTTCATAGCATTGAAGGATTCACGCTTTTCGGCCAGTTCCTTCTGCACCTCTGCCAGATGGGCCTTGGTGACCTCGTCATCATCCTTCTTCAGGGCGGCTTCCTCGATTTCCAGCTGCATAATGCGGCGGCGGATATCGTCCAGTTCCTGAGGCAGGGAGTCGATTTCCGTGCGGATCATGGCGCAGGCTTCATCCACCAGGTCAATGGCCTTATCGGGCAGGAAACGGTCGGTAATATAACGGTTGGACAAGGTTGCGGCGGCAATCAGGGCGCTGTCCTGAATCTTCACGCCGTGGAAGACTTCGTAGCGTTCCTTCAAGCCGCGGAGGATGGTGATGGTATCTTCCACCGTAGGCTCGCCCACCATAACAGGCTGGAAACGACGCTCCAGGGCGGCATCCTTCTCGATGTACTGCCGATACTCATTCAGCGTGGTGGCACCGATGCAGTGCAGTTCGCCGCGAGCCAGCATAGGCTTCAGCAAGTTGCCGGCGTCCATGGCGCCGTCTGCCTTACCGGCACCGACGATGGTATGCAGCTCATCAATAAAGAGGATGATGCGGCCTTCGCTCTTCTTAATCTCCGCCAGCACGGCCTTCAGGCGTTCCTCAAACTCGCCGCGGAACTTAGCGCCTGCAATCAGGCTGCCCATGTCCAGGGAGAAGATGGTGCGATCCTTCAGGCTATCCGGCACGTCGCCGCGGACGATACGCTGTGCCAATCCTTCCACCACAGCCGTCTTGCCGACGCCGGGCTCACCAATCAGCACAGGGTTGTTCTTCGTTTTACGGCTCAGGATACGAATGACGTTACGGATTTCCGTGTCACGGCCGATGACAGGGTCAAGCTTCTGTGCCTTGGCCATGGCCACCAGATCCGTACCGTACTTTTTCAAGGCGTCGTAGGTGTCCTCCGGGCTGTCCGTCGTAACACGGGTTGCGCCGCGAACCTTCGACAGCGCCTGCATGAAGGCATCTTCCTTCCAGCCAATCTGGCGCAGAACGTCCTTCATCCGTGCATTGGAATTGCTGGTGATGCCAAGCCACACATGCTCCACCGAGATGAACTCGTCGTGCATCTGCTTAGCGCGCTCTTCCGCACTGTTCAGCGCCTTATCAAGTTCAGAGGAAATGTACACCTTGTCCGCTTCACGGCCGGGGCCGCTGACGCGAGGGATACGACCCAAAGCATCCTTCAGGAGATTCTGAAGGGTCTCCACGCTGACGCCGCTCTGGCTCAGCAACTGAGGGATCAGGCTGGAGGAATCCTCGGTAAGGGCAGTGGCGAGATGCTCCTCATCCACCTGCATATGCTGATAATCTACCGCAATGGACTGGGCACGCTGAATGGCTTCCCGAGTCTTTTGGGTTAATTGATTCATGTTCATGGTTCATGCCTCCTTTGTGGCACAGACTAGAGGATCAAAGTCCGTCGGTCTTTGTTTGACTTTCTTTGACCTTCGCTATTATTGTACTCCATCCCCCGAAAATGTCAAGGGTCATGAAAGAAATTTTTTCGTTTTCTGTCAAGGAGCCGTCTTTTCGGGCGTTTTCTCCGCCAAAGCTTCCATCGAACATGCCCTTTTGCTTGACAGACAGGCCGTGAGACGAGTAAAATAGAATCGGCTATTTATAGAATCCTTATCACTCTTTGAGTGATTGGAATACCTGCCGGGAACGGAAGGAGGAAGGGCAGACCTTTCTGCCCTATGCAAATGATGAAACGACGGCTATTGACGATGCTGCTTGTGGTAGCTGCACTGGTTTGCCTGTGCGCTGTTGCCTCGGCAGACAACAGCCCCCTGAAGGTGAGCATGGAGCTGAGCTCCAATTCATTCACCGAGCCGACGACCATTACCGTGTCCATTCAGGTGACCAACACGGGTGAGGGTGACATGCCCGGCGCCTGCACCCTGTATTACCCTAACGGAAAACAGGTCGAGGATTTCGGCGCGCCGGTGCTGTCTGTCGGCACCTCCAAGAGCTGGAGCGGCACCTGGAAGGTGACCCAGGCTCAGCTGGATGCAGGCAAAATCACCTTTAAGCTGAAGTACCCTGTTTATAACGATGCAGGCGAATTGGTCAACAAGAGCTACAGCTTCTCCAAGAAGATTACCTATGAAGGAGCCGCCGCCAGCCTGGAGATTAACCGCACCATCACGCCTACCACGGCGCAGAAGGGTCAGGAAGTGACCATCACCTACGATGTGGTGAACTCCGGCAACGTGGATGTGACCAACGTCACCATTAAGGAAAACAGCAGCATTTCCTCCAAGTCCGGCACCATCGATAAGGTGGCGGCAGGCACGAAGGAAAGCTATACCTTCACGGTGAAGATGGGCACTAAGAATCTCACCAGCCAGCCTACCATTACCTATAAGGCCAACGGCAAAACACAGACCGTGAAGAAGGACGCCGCTACCATCAAGTATGGCCAGGTGTACATGTCGGCAGGTCTAACGGCCGATAAGAAGGGCGGCGTTCCCGGCGACACGGTGACGCTGACGCTGAAGGTCAAGAACACCGGCAAGGAAGATTACCAGAACGTATCCGTATCAGACGCTACCCTGGGTGAAATCTTCTCCGGTCAGACGGTGAAGGCCGGCGAAACCCTGACGCTGGAAAAGGAGATCACCATCGACCAGACCACGGACTACCAGTTCACCATCAAGGGTCAGACTTCTGACGGCAGCGATGCGGAGACCACTTCCGGCCGCGTGACCATCACCGCCGCCGACCCCGATAAGGTTATCAGCCTGGATGTGCAGGCCGTGGCAGACCGCAGCGTGGTGTACACCATTCCCGGCACGGTGCGCTTTACCGTGAGCGTCACCAACAATAGCGCCATCGATGTTTCCAACGTGAAGGTTTATGCTGTGGATACCCTGCTGTACACCTTCACCAAGATTCAGGCCGGTGAAACCCGTAGCTTCGTGCGGGATGTGAACATCTCCATGGCGGGTCAGTTTGCCTTCAATGCCCGCTGTGTGGATCAGCTGGACGAGACCGTAACCTTCACCAGCAACACCATCCCGATTGCTTACGAAACCCCCACCGCCGTGCCT
>CAVBFK010000099.1:0-3968 GCA_963594395.1 Lachnospiraceae bacterium | reverse complement strand
GAATGGACACGTCCAGTGCAGACACGGGTTCGTCAGCAATCAGCAGTTCGGGGTGCATCACGATGGCGCGGGCAATGCCGACACGCTGACGCTGGCCGCCGGAGAATTCGTGGGGATAGCGTCCTGCGTGCTCACGTACCAGACCCACCAGCTCCAGCATCTCGTACACCTTGTTGTCGATGTACTCCTTATCCTTCACGCCCTGAATCACCAGACCCTCGGAAATGATTTCCTTCACGGTCATGCGCGGGTCAAGGGACGCGATGGGATCCTGGAAAATCATCTGAATCTTGGTGATCAGCTTGGTGTGCTTCGCCACATTCAGGTCATGCTTGTACTTCTTGCGGAGTTCATCTGCCTCGGCACCGGTGACATTCTTGAGCTTTTCCTCATACTCTGCCTTCACCTTGGCAGCGCACTTTTCGGCATATTCCTTGTCGGAATATTTCTGATCGTGCTTAGCAGAAGCAATCTGCTTCTTGTTCTCTGCAATGCAGTCAGAGAGCTTCTTTTTCGCCTCAGCGATTTTGGCATCGTTGGCGGCTTTATGATCGCTGTGGGCGGCAGAGTCTGCCTTGAGGGCCTTGATCTCTTCTGCGGTGCTCTTCTTTGCCTCGTCCATGGCGTTCTGGTAAGAGAGCGTGCCTGCGCCGATGCGCTGACCCTCGAAGTAGATGTTGCCGGAGGTAATGTTGTAGATCTTGATGATGGAGCGGCCGGTGGTCGTTTTGCCGCAGCCGGATTCACCAACCAGGCCGAACACTTCGCCCTTCTTGATGTCAAAGCTCACATCATCCACTGCCTTGGAAGCGCCGAAATACTGGCACAGATGCTCCACCCGCAGCAAGGTTTCATCGTTGCGATCAGGCATGGATTTCACCTCCCGTACGCTTTGCTTTCATGCGCGCAATGCGATCGGTAATGGCCTTGGGCACTTCCACCTTCGGCGCATCGGGATGAAGCAACCAGGTAGCCGCCTGGTGCGTGTCGGACACGCGGAAGAACGGCGGATGCTCCTCAAAGTCAATCTGCATGGCGTACTTATTGCGCGCGGCAAAGGCATCGCCCTGCGGAGGATAGATCATGTTCGGCGGCGTGCCGGGGATGGCGTCCAGCTTCTCCTTGGTGTCCAGGTCGGGCATGGAAGAAAGCAGAGCCCAGGTGTAGGGGTGGCGAGGATCGTAGAAGATATCCTCTGCCGTGCCGATTTCCACAATCTTGCCGGCATACATGACGGCGATGTTATCGGCCATGTTAGCCACAACGCCCAGGTCATGGGTGATGAAGATAATGGACAGGTTGCGCTCCTTCTTGAGCTTGTTGATCAACTCAAGAATCTGTGCCTGAATCGTCACGTCCAGAGCGGTGGTCGGCTCGTCGCAGATAAGGATATCGGGGTTGGCCGCCAGGGCAATGGCGATCACGATTCTCTGGCGCATGCCGCCGGAGAACTCGAAGGGATACTGGTTGTAGCGCAGACGGGGCTCATGAATACCCACCTCGTCCATCAGCTTAATGGCCATTTCCTTCGCCATGGTCTTGGTCACGCGGTGCACAGCCAGAGAGCCTTCGGTCTTGAAGTGCTCAATGAGCTTCTCCGTGCGGTCGGCCACGTCAATCTCCTGGGTCAGCACCTCTTGATAATGCTCTTCCAGGCGGTCAATAATCTTCAGGATGTTATCCCGCAGTTCTTCCGGCGCGTACACCACCTTCGGAACAACCTTCCAGGTAACGTTCTTGCCCTTGGCAATCAGGGCATCACGCTTCTTGGACTGGCGCGCATACCGTGCTTCTTCCTTGGGGTTATGCTTCAGGAAGTAGAAGTAGCGGTCGATGGCGTGGGAGAGGGCAGAGCGGAAGGTGTAAGCGGTGCTGTCCTTCAGGAACTCCAGCTTATCGATGGAGGCTTCCACGGCGGCAGACACTTCATTGCAGACCTTCTTGGCGGCGCCCTTCTCAAAGTTGCCGGAGAAGAACGTATGCGCTTCGGCCAGCTTCGGCAGAACAGCTTCCTTGTTCTTGCGGGCGGTGTTGTGGGAATACAGCACGCCTTCGCGAGCCATCTCCACAAACTTGTCCATGAAGTTTTCCTTCAGGTACTTGGTGGATGCGGCATTGAGGGCATCGACTTCTTGGTTCAGGTCAGCATTCGGGGCATAGAGCTTGTAATAGCCCAGGGAGAAGAAGTCCGGCTTGGTCTGGTTCTCCACGCGGTGCATCAGGTTTTCCAGCTTCACCAGGGCGGCAGAGACCGCGGCCTTGCCTTCCTCGGTGTCCTTATAACCCTTGGCGGAAGCACGGAGCTCAGACAGCACGGAAGTAATTTCCTTGTGGAAATCCCGTGCAAGGATGCTCTTGTCAATGCGCTGAAGCTTGCCTTCAAACTCGCGCAGGAGCATCTTCACGTCCATCTTCTGATTCTTGCCGAGCTTGAAGACGGTATCTTCTGCATCGGCACGGAGATCGGTGGTGCTGGTGTAAGCAATGTTATACTCGTTTTCGAGGCGGTTGCTCTCCATGCAGAACTTCTCAAACGTCGAGAACTTCTCATTGACCGAAGCCGCGTCATACTTGCCGGAGGCAAGCACGCTGCTCTTCAGTGTGTTCATCAGGCGCTTGAATTCTGCCTTGGCTTCCTTGCGGTTGGACTTATTCTTCAGCAGGGTTGCCTCGGTGATCTGCTTGCCGATCTTCACAATCGGGTTCAGAGAGGACAGGGGATCCTGGAAGATCATAGCGATCTTATCGCCGCGGAGGTGATGAAAATCATCCTCGCTGATCTTCAGCAGGTCTTGGCCGTCATAGAGGATCTCGCCACCCTCAATGATGGTGTTGCCCGCAAGGATGCCCAGCATGGCCTTGGCGGTAACGGACTTACCGGAGCCGGATTCGCCCACGATGGCCAGCGTCTTGCCGCGCTCCAGGTTGAAGGAAATGTCACGAACAGCCTTGAGCGTGCCGCCCTGCGTACGGAACGAAACCTTCAGATTTTTTACTTCAAGAATATTATCCATGCTTTAATCCTCCACATTACGCAGCGAGGGATTGAACGCATCCCGAAGGCCGTTGCCGAACAAGTTGAACGAAATCTCAAGGAGAGCGATGAACAGTGCAGGCAGAATCATCAGGTGCGGGTAGCTCGTCCAAATGGCGCTCGCATCAGAAAGCAGCGTGCCCAAGGAGGTGACGCTGGAAGAGCCCAGCTTCACAATGCCCAGGTAGCTCAGCATACTCTCGTTGAAAATGACGTTGGGGATAATCAGGGCCGTGCTCGTAACGATGGTGCCCAGGGAGTTAGGGAACACGTGCTTCCAGATAAGCCGTCTGTCCTTCGCGCCCAGGGTCTTCGCGGCCAGCACGAATTCCTGTCCCTTGAAGCGGTAGAACTGTGTACGCACGCGGTAGGCGATGCCGATCCAGCCATTCAAAACGTAAGCGAAGATCAAGCACGGGATGGCGCCCAGTTTGGCCGACAAGTGCATCTGGAATAGGGTAGCCACGATGATGAACGGCACGTTACCCAAGATATCGGAGAAACGCTCCATGATCAGGTCCACCGTGCCGCCGTAGAAGCCTTCGATAGCGCCGTAGACAGCACCAATGATGAAGTTGATGATGGACACGCTGATGGCCAGCAGCAGGCTCAGACGGAGACCGCCTGCCAGACGGAGCATCAGGTCATAGCCCTGGCTGTCCGTGCCGAAGATGTAGTTCGGTTCGCTGCCGTTGGTGTAAATGTAGTAGTTATAGTAGAGGACACGAATCTTGTACTGAGCGGTTTCCAGCGTGCCGCCGCCGGTGTACTCATAGTAAATGAGGTTGCCTTCGCTGTCACGCTTGTAGTTGTCTTCCAGCACCAGATCCTCAGAGTAGGACATCTTCTTGGCCTTGCCGCTGGCAGTAGTCACAGGGGTGTTCTTCTTGGACTTGTACCAGTTGTTGGCGTCCGTAGCGTCCATATTGTACTC
>CAVBFK010000098.1:0-3150 GCA_963594395.1 Lachnospiraceae bacterium | reverse complement strand
CTTTAGCCCCAGCAACGGTGACAGCAATAGCGGTGGCGGCCCCGGCGGCGGTAATGGCGGCGGCCCGGGCGGCGGCGGTCCCAGCGGAAACTGAAAGCGAGGCACCGTATGAGCGAGCTTATGACAGATGCCTTCTTCGAAATGAAGAAAATCAACAAGTATTACCACATGGGTGAGGAAGATGTGCATGTGCTGAAGGATGTGGATCTGACCGTGCGGGAAGGCGAGTATCTTTCGATACTGGGTCCTTCCGGTTCCGGCAAATCGACCCTGATGAACATCATCGGCTGCCTGGATGTGGCATCCGAAGGCAGTTACACCCTGCACGGCATCCCTATTGAGGAGTTGTCGGATGTGGAGCTGGCACACCTGCGCAGCAAGGAAATCGGCTTCATCTTTCAGAATTCCCAGCTGCTTCCCCGGCTGAATGCCCAGAAGAATGTAGAACTTCCTCTGATCTATGCAGGCATTGCTCCCAAGGAGCGGCACAAGCGTGCCCAGGCCATGCTGGAACGCGTTGGTTTGGCAGATCGTATGGATCACTATCCCAATCAGCTTTCCGGCGGCCAACAGCAGCGTGTTGCCATTGCCCGGGCACTGGTGGGCAATCCTACGATCCTTCTGGCCGATGAGCCCACCGGCGCTTTGGATCAGAAGACCGGCGCTCAGGTGATGGAGTTGTTTGCAGAACTGAACCGTGAAGGCCGCACGATTATCATGATCACCCATGATATGCACATCGCCGCCCATGCCAAGCGTGTGGTGCACATTATTGATGGTGTGCTGACAGAAGGGGGAGAGACGGACGATGCTTAAGAAGATCCGATCCGTGCTGGTGATGCTCCGCGAGTGCATCTCCATGTCGGTCAGCAACATCCTCGGCAACCGTGTTCGTTCCTTTCTGACCATCTTGGGTATCATGATCGGCGTTACGGCAGTTATTGCCCTGATTACCACCGTCTCCGGCGTTAGCGGCGCCCTGTCGTCCTCCTTCTCCTCCATGGGTGCCGGCACGTTGACAGTTACCGTTTCCGGCAGTGACCTGAAAACAGGCATGACCACGGAAGACCTGGATGAGCTGACCGAGCTGGATGAAATCGACGGCATCACGCCTACGGTGAGCTTGTCCGCCCGCGTTAGCTATGGCGGAAGCTACCAGAGCAGTATCTCTATTTCCGGCAAGAATGCCTACTACTTCAACACCAATGACGTGAAGCTTCGCGGCAGAACGCTGAACATCGTGGATGAAAACAATTCTTCTTACGTCTGCATGGTCAATCAGGATATCATCGATGATTTCTTCTTTGGTGTTGATCCTGTGGGTGAAACCCTGTACATCAGCGGCATTCCCTTCTACATCGTCGGCGTTTTCTCTGACGAAGACACGGAGAGTCTGGCCAGTGCCTTTAACGGCAGCAGTGATATCCTGATTCCGTACACAACGGCACTGAAAATGAACAACGAAAGTGAAGTGACCAACTTCACCGTTTATCTGGCAGACGGCGTAGATTCCGACACGGCGGCAGACAAGATTGAAGATACCATGGACGCCATGTTCAGCTACGAGGATGATTGCTTTACCATCACCACTATGAGCAGCGTGGAGGACACCATGAACGAGATGCTCTCCATGATGACCATGCTGCTGGCAGGCATCGCATCCATCGCCCTGGTGGTTGGCGGCATCGGCATTATGAACATGATGCTGACCACCGTGACCGAACGTACCGTGGAAATCGGCCTGAAGAAGGCACTGGGCGCCATCCCGTGGCAGATTCAGATTCAGTTCCTGATTGAGTCCTTCCTGCTGTCCATCATCGGCGGCCTGGTGGGCGTGATCTGCGGCTTGATTCTGTCCTACATCCTGTGCCAGGTGATGAGCACAACCTTCACCATTTCGGTGAGCGCCATTGCCCTGGGCGTTGGCTTCTCGGCAGCTGTCGGTATCCTCTTCGGCTGGGCACCTGCACGGAAGGCAAGCAAGCTTAATCCTATCGATGCACTGCGGTCCATGTAATAACAAAGGAGGCAAATTTGATGAAGAAACATATTCTGCCTGCGGTGTTGGCCGCAGCACTCATGATCATGCCTGTGGCAAATGCTGAAACTATCTCGCTCAGCGGTACGGTTGCCGCGGCGGAAGAAACGGTTGCCTATGCGCCCATCGGCGGTACCATTGAAACGGTTTACGTGACTGCCGGCCAGAAGGTCAGCAAGGGCGATGCATTGCTCACCCTGAAGACCACGAAGGTGTACGCAAGCCAGTCCGGCACCATTACGGGCATCCTTGGCCAGGTAGGTGAGGACGCTGATATGGTGGTGGAAAACTACAACGGCGTGATGTACATGGAAGGCGATGTCCACTTCACCCTGTCTGCATCTACGTCCAACGCTTATAAGTCTGCGGCAACCAAGTACGTCCACGTGGGCGAGAACGTGTATCTGGTGAATACGTCTGACTCCACTGTAACGGGCACGGGCGTGATCACGGCCGTCAGCGGTACTTCCTACACGGTGGAGGTTACCTCCGGTGACTTCACCCCCAGCGAAAAGTACGACATCTACCGCGATGAATCCCACACGTCCACCAGCCGCATCGGCCGCGGCACTGTGAGCCGCACGGATCCCATTGCGGTAACGGGCAGCGGATGCATCGTGTCCATTGCTGTGCAGAACGGCGACTATGTGGAACGCGGTCAGCTTCTGTTTGAAACCCTGACGGGCACCACAGATAATGGCGAAGTCCCCAGCACGACCATCTACGCTGAGGAAGACGGCATTGTGGAAGAAGTGAGCGTCTCCGCAGGGAGCATCCTGACCAAGGGCGACGCCATCGCAACCATCTGCAAAACGGACAAGCTCTGCATGGAAGCAGAAGTGAACGAGAGCGACCTGAGCTACGTGAACGTGGGCGATACCGTGGATATGGAGTTCAACTGGAACGAAGAAGTAACTGCCACCGGTACGGTGACCGATATCTCCTACAGCGCTACCTCTGACTCCAGCTCCGTGACCTACACGGTGCATGTGGAATTCACGCCGGATGACACCACCCGCCTGGGCATGTCGGCAACCATCAACACAAGAGAGTAACCCATTTCCTCTGAATGAAAAGAAGGAAGTCCGCCAACTGTGACGGACTTCCTTTTC
>CAVBFK010000097.1:0-2914 GCA_963594395.1 Lachnospiraceae bacterium | reverse complement strand
GTGGAGATACTCTGCTCACCGAAGACCAGCGGACGGCGCACCCATTCGCGTTCACGGGCCCAGGCGCCGGACAGCGTCAGCAGATCGTAATTCGCGTCAGGCATGTCCAAAGAAAGACTCATGGCGTGATTGATGACAAGCTCCTGGGTGCCTTTGTTGCGCAAAATGACGCTTCTGGTAATGGCGTCGCAGTCCTCAAAAATGGTATAGCGAAGCTCGGCTTCCAGATGGAGTAGCGTATCCTCCATGGTCAGCAGCAACGTTTTGCTTTTGCCAAAGGTGGAGGGAAGACCGGGAAGCTGGGGCTTATCCTCCAGCACTTGGGCAGACTTGAAGCGAAGGTCAACGGTGCAGGTGCCGTCTTCCTGGGTAATCGACAAAGCGCCCTGCCGTGAATCGCCAAGGCCGAAGGAAGGATACTCCTGCGGTACGCGATCCATCAAAGGGCCGTTGATGGTCGGATCAATCTTGCAATAATTCAGCGAGATTTTTCCGGTTTCATCCATGCCGTAGCTCAGATAAACATTCAACGTGTTGATGGTGTCCAGGCGCGAGCCAAAGTACAAATGTGTCACAAAGCCTTCGTCCGAAATGCCCATGATATAACTAATGCGGTCATTTCGGAGGTGAATCATTTGTTTATTGACAAGGATCTCCATACGAAAACCTCCCTATGAAATCAGAACGAACTTCTTGCCTTCAGTCTAGCAATACAACCGGCGATTGTCAAGCACGAGAAATGCAAAAGCAACGAAAAAAGCTTCTTCCCGAAAGCAAATCGGAAAGAAGCTTGGAAGAACCAAAGATTATTCATCACGGCCGAAAACCCGGGTACCGACGCGGACACCCCAAGTTTGTCCATCGCGGATGAGGAATTCCAGCCGGGTGGAGGGGGTCACGGCATCTTCACTGGTGTAGCCAAGGAACTTCGTGCCGCCGCAGTAGCGAAGTACATAGTCATTGTCGCCCTTATGAGCGGCAGGCTTGCCGTCCTTTACGAAAACGGTCAGATGCTCGGGCGAACCCTCATGCCCTGTGAAACTGCCAACCAGCATTTCAGGGTCGCTGAACGTTTCGCCATTGGGGGCAAAGCGGCGGAAGCAAGTATCCAGCGGAAGATCCAGCAACGCGCTGTAGAGCGTCCACAGGATGTCGTCCATGTCCTCGTCACCCTGGTTGCACAGGATGGCCATGCCGTAGCCGAGATCACGAATGGCGGCACCCTTGGAGGATACGCCGTGCAGACCGCCGGCATGCTCCAGGAAAACATGACCCTCGCGAACAAACTTGTTCAAGCCCATGCAATAGAAATCGTAGGTGCCTTCCGGATACTCAGCACCAACCAGGCGTTCCACGGCTTTGGCAGGAATGGCCTGCTTACCGTTGATGACACCGCCGTTGGCAAGGCAGCAGTAGTAAGCCGCCATGTCGGGGGCAGTGGACTTAACCATGGCACACCCGCGGAAAGGCGGGAGAATGTTCCAGATGTCGTCACCGATGGTTTCACCGTCTTCGCGCTCAAAGAGAGAAGTGATATCGCCCTTTGCCATGGCCTTGGCAGACACGCAATCGTCATCCATCACCGTGCGGGTCATCCCAATCGGCGCAAAGATCCGGTCGCGGCAGAAGTCTTCCAGCTTTACATGAGCCGCCGCATCCACCACATAGGACAGAATGGCATACCCCTCGTTGGAGTAGCTCATGATTTCGCCGGGGGCACCCAAGGTGTGGTAAGGACAATGAGCGACGTAATCGATAATCTGCTCGATGGTCTCCATCTTATTGGGCGATGTGGCACGCATTTCGGAGAGCCAGGGGCTGGGACGGCGGTCGGTATTCATGGCAATGGACCATTCCAGCGGCTCCATGGGCGGCATGCCGGAAGTGTGCATGGCCAAATGGCGAATGGTGACAGCACTTTGCGGCGTGCCGGGGATGCGGAAGGATGGAATGTACTTGCTAACCGGGTCATCCACGGACAGCACACCTTCTGCGTCCAGAATGCACAAGGCCAGCGCCGTAATCGACTTGCTCATGGAGGCAATGCCGAACACCGTATCTGCATCCACAGGCACCGTCATAGCAAGGTCACGAACACCGTACTGTCCGGAAAAAACAACCCCATCTTTTCCTTTGACACAAACGGAAACGCCTGCCAGGTGTTGTTCCTTGACAAGCTTTGCAATCCGTGCATCAACTGCCTGAACATCAAACATAAACGTTCCTCCGCTTACAGGCCGAATTTCTTGCGCAATGCGTCTGCTTCAGAAGGGGAGCAGTACACAAAGTGTTCCGGCTCAATTTCCACCATGGAAGGCTTCTCGACGGAATAGTCGTGGTCTCTCTCGGGCACATAATCTGTGCGGACACGTTTCCGTTCCGTCAGGGGATTCGGTTCGGGAATGGCGGAAAGCAAGGCGCGGGTGTAAGGATGCATGGGGTGCGCATAGAGGTCTTCACTGCGTGCAATTTCCACCATTTTGCCGAAATACATCACGCCGATACGGTCGCTGAAATACTTGACCACAGACAGGTTGTGGGCAATGAAGAGAATGGTCAGACCCATCTCGTCCTTCAGGTCGTTCAGCAGGTTAATGACCTGTGCCTGAATGGACACATCCAATGCGGAAACGGGCTCGTCGGCAATAATCATGCGGGGCTTGATAATCATGGCACGGGCGATGCCCACACGCTGACGCTGACCGCCGGAAAATTCGTGGGGATAACGGGTGGCATGCTCTGCGGTCAAACCGACCTTGCGGAGCATTTCGATCACCTGACGGCGAACCTCTTCCTTGTCCTTGATACCGCGCAGTGTCAAGCCCTCGCCGACGATTTCGCCGATGGTCATGCGTGGATTCAAGGACTCAATCGGATCCTGGAAGATCATGGCGATGTTGTTGGTTAGGAACTT